>JBAUGH010000638.1:0-4498 GCA_049679565.1 Acidobacteriaceae bacterium | reverse complement strand
GCAGATGGCGCTGTCGCAGCTGGTGTATCAGATGGGCGTAAACCTGGGCGAGTTCGATCAGTTTTTGAGTTTGATGAACCAGCCGCCGGTGGGGGCGGGGGATTCCGCGACGGATGTGCGGTACTGGAGCGATGTCGAGGACACGCTGATTCACAGCCAGTGGGCGCGGCTGTATCGGGTGCGGGCGGTGTCGGTGATAGCGATGCTGGATCCGCGGTATGCGGAGGATCCGGGGGCGTCGGAGCGGCGGATTGCGGCGGTGCTGCGGCCGGTGCGGCGTCATCGGAGGCGCGGGGCGACTCTGGAGACGGCTGCGTATCATCGGCGGTCGGGGCGGGTGGTTGGGCGGAAGTCGAGCCGGAGCCGGCGGCGGAGAGCCTGACGCGGGGTTAAGGGCCGGGGCGCTCGAGCCAGCAGACGTCCCAATATTTCCCAAATTTGTAGCCGACTTCGGTGAAGACGCCTACGGGGCGGAATCCGCAGCGCTGATGCAGGCGGGCGGAGGCTTCGTTGGGGGGCACGTATCCGGCTACGATGCGGTGGACATCTTCGTCTTTGAGAGCCGCGAAGAGGGCCGCATACAAGCGCGCGCCGATGCCGCGGCCGATGGCTTCGGGGGCGCAGTAGATCGTGGTCTCCACCGTTTCGCTGTAGGCCGGCTTGGCGCGCCAGCGGGTGGCGCCGGCGTAGCCCAGAATCTGGCCAGCTTCTTCGGCGACGATAAGGCGGTAGCGGCCGGTGTCGGCAAACTGGGCGAACCAGTCGCGGCGTTCGTCGACGGATTTGGGCTCGAGGTCGAAGGTTGCGGGCGAGTGAACGACGTAGTGGTTGTAGATTTCGGTCAGGCGCTGGAGATCGGCGGGGCGGGCTGGGCGGAATGTGAGCTGGGAGCGATCAGAAGGCATGGAGGGGGTGTCCCTGCACGATATCGATGACTTCCCGAAAGCCTTCGTTTTCGTCCGAGGAAAATCGCGGCGGCAGGGCGAAGACATACTTTCGGTTTCGGCCCATCTCGCCAGGTCCGTAGGGCGCGGCGCCGCTGACATTGAGGGTGCCATTGTCCACCAGACGCCACTGTTGATGGGTGAAGATCATGATGGGAATGTCCTCCCAGGGATCCTCTTTCGTCCAGTGGGGATTGCGGAAAAACAGCAGCGGGCCGCGGATCATGGCCTTTCCCCCGTCACCGCTCCATTGGCGCATGACGATCGTGTAGCCGGCCCAGTCCGCCGGGAGTGTGAAGCGGAAGCCATATTGTCGATTGACGTATTCAATGGCCGCGGGACGCGAGTCGGGCGCCTGAGCCCAGGTCAAGCCAGTTCCCCATGCGCAGAGCAGGAGCACAACGCCGGCGATTCGGTTGTTGGACGAGCTCATTGCTACCTCCTCTTACCGCAGGACGCGCTGAGTGCTTCCTGCCTGCTACTGCCTGTCGAGCGTCACCCTGACGAAGGCTCCTTCGGGGAACTCGCCTTCGATGAGGTGGACGACTCCGCCTTTTACGTAGCCTTTGGCGGACTGGGGCGGTTGCGGAGCGGGCCTCGGGGCGGCGGGGCTGGTGGGGGCGGCGCTCGGACGGCCCATGCCTTTGTCCATGGCGGCGTTGGCGAGGCGGTCGGCATCGCGATTCTTGCCGCGGAGGACGTGCTCGATGCGGAAGGCGTCGAGGCGGGCGATGCGGCGCTTCGCTTCTTCGTAGAGGGGGCGCAGGTCGGGGCTGGCTACTTTGTAGCGGCCCTGGATCTGCTTCACCATCAGCTCGGAATCGGCGACCACGCGCAGGCGGGGGCGGCCGTGTTCGAGGGCCCAGGCGAGGGCTCCGAGGAGAGCGCGGTATTCGGCGACGTTGTTGGTGGTTTTGCCGAGGAACTCGCTCAGCTCGGCGAGGGACTGGCCGTCCTGGCCGACGATAGAAACGCCATAGCCGGCGGGGCCGGGATTGCCTCGGGAGCCTCCGTCGCAATGCGCTGTAACCCATTCGCCGGACGCGGCCTGCGCCGGCTGGTTGAACAAACTTTCGCTGTTCCGCAACATATTTCTGAAGTTTAAATGCAGCCGGGAGCTGCCAGCTTTTAGCTGCTGGCTTTTAGCCGCTAGCTGGAAAGCGGAAAGGCACAGAGGGGATACCCGAGGCACATCGGTCATGCGGGTCCCTGCTTTCCACACGGGCAGGCCGCGCGCTCGGGGGACAATAGAGTTTCCATGGATCTCGTCCCCCTGCTGCGCGCCACATTTGGTTTTTCCGGCTTCCGCGAAAATCAGGAAGACGTTTGCCGCTCGGTGGCGGAGGGACGGGACGTGCTGCTGGTGATGCCGACGGGGGCGGGCAAGAGCCTGTGCTATCAGCTGCCGGCCATCGCTCGCGGCCAGGCGGGCGAGGGCGGCGCGGCGTTGGTGGTGAGCCCGCTGATTGCGCTGATGGACGATCAGGCGGCGCGGCTGGCGGGGCATGGGGTGCGGGTGGCGCGGATCCACTCAGGGCTGTCGCGGGAGGATGCGCGACGGGCGTGCCGCGATTATCTCGATGGGACGCTGCAGTTTCTGTTCATCGCGCCGGAGCGGCTGCGGGTGCCGGGTTTTCCGGAGATGCTGGCCAGGCGGACGCCGGCGCTGATCGCCATCGATGAAGCGCACTGCATTTCGGGATGGGGACATGATTTTCGGCCGGACTACCGGACGCTGGGGGATTCCCTGCCGCTGCTGCGGCCGGCGCCGATTATCGCGCTGACGGCGACGGCGACGCCGGCGGTGCAGCAGGATATCGTCGCGCAGCTGGGGATGGCCGATCCGGTGCTTTACATCCACGGATTCCGGCGGGAGAACCTGGCGGTGGAAGTGGTGGAGCTGTCGAAGCCGCAGCGCGCGGAATTTATCGCCGGGTTTCTGGAGGATGGGGGGACGCGGCCGGCCATTGTTTACGCGCCCTCGCGCCGGGCGGCGGACGATCTGGCGCTGGAGCTGAACGCGCGGTTTCCCACGGCCTCGTATCACGCGGGGCTGGAGGCGGCGACGCGGGAGCGGGTGCAGCGGCAGTTTCAGGCGAGCGAACTGGAAGTGGTGGTGGCCACCATCGCGTTCGGCATGGGCATCGATAAGGCGAACGTGCGGACGGTGATCCACGCGGCGCTGCCGGGGTCGGTGGAGGCGTACTACCAGGAGATTGGGCGAGCGGGGCGCGATGGGGAGATGTCGCGGGTGGTTTTGCTGCACAGCTTTGCCGATCGGCGGATCCACGAAAGTTTTCTGGAGCGCGATTATCCGCCGGTAGAAGATCTGGACCGGGTGGCGCGGGCGCTGGGGGCGGAGTTCGAGCCGGCGGAGCGGCTGGCGGAGAAACTGCGGCTCGATCCGGAAAGCTTTGGGCGGGCGGTGGAGAAACTGGCGGCGCAGGGCGCGGCGCAGGTGGATTTGTCGGGACGGGTGAGGGCGGGGCAGGCGAGAGGGACACGGGGTGGGGACTGGCGCGGGGGCTACAAGGCGCAGATGGCGCACCGGCGGGCGCAGCTGGAGGCCATGGTTCATTTCGCGGAGACGCCGCAGTGCCGGATGTCGGCGCTGGTGCGGCATTTTGGGGATCGGGCGGGCGCGAGCCGTCCGTGCGGGCGGTGCGATTTCTGCTCGCCGCAGACGGCGGTGGCGCAGGCTTACCGGGAGCCGACGGGCGCGGAAGAGCGGGATCTGCGGGCGATTCTGGAGACGCTGAGGACGAGCCCTTCGATAGCGGCGGGGCGGCTGTTCACGGAGGCGGGGGTGGGAAAAGACCGCCGTTATTTCGACCGGCTGCTCGATGGGCTGGCGCGGGCGGGATGGGTGACGCTGGCTTCGGAGACGTGGACCAATCCGCTGGGGCGGGAAGTGACGTACCGGCGGGTGCATTGGACGGAGGAAGGGCGGCGGCTGGGCGAGGAGGAAGCGCTGGGGGTCTTGCTGGCGGTGGAGGCGGGAACGACTCTGCAGGCGGCGCGGGGCAAGGGACGGGCGAAGGCGGCGGCGCGGGGCGAGAGCGAGACGGTTTTCTCGGCGGCGCAGGAGGAGTTGGAGGGGCGGTTGCGCGCGTGGCGAAAAGCGGAGGCGGCGCAGGCGGGCAAGCCCGCCTTCTTCGTGCTGTCGGATGCGATTTTGCGGTCGGTGGTGGCGGCGGCTCCGGGGACGATTTCTGAACTGATGACGGTGCGGGGGATTGGTCCTTTGAAGGCGGACCGGTATGGGGCGGCGATTTGCGCGCATTGCCGGGGTGAGGAGAGGGTTTCGGGGTTGGTGGGGCTCAGGGGCTAAAGCCCGCATCTCTTCGGGCTGGTAACGGCACGGCTGAAAGTCGTGCCCTGACACGAAGCCGGGGCATTTTTTGCGAGCTGTGAAAATCGTTCGCGGGCTAAAGCCCGGCGCAATTCAGCTTCTTACGGCACGGCTGAAAGTCGTGCCCTGATACGAAGCCGGGGCATTTTTTGCGAGCTGTGAAAATCGTTCGCGGGCTAAAGCCCGGCGCAATTCAGCTTCT
>JBAUGH010000637.1:0-3341 GCA_049679565.1 Acidobacteriaceae bacterium | reverse complement strand
GGCTGAGGATGCGCGCCTCCGCGCGGAAAAGGTGGTAGCCGGTGAAGGCCACATCGTTGAGGCGGATCTGCAACGGCGGGTCCGCTGTGGCAGGGGTTCCGGGGCCGGGCTCGACCGGCATTTTGGAAATGGCTACCCCGCGCAGAGGGCAGTTGTACGTGCGCTCGCCGATGACGACCGGGCCGTATTCGACAACCATGCCGCTGCCGATGAGCTGAACGGGAGGCTCCATCTCCGAGAGCGTGGAGAGGCGGCGGATGCTCCCGGTGCCGGGGTCGACGGCGATCTCGCCGTGATACGCGGGATGCGACGCCACATCTTCGCCGGCCACCCGAAAGACCACGCCGTAGTGCGACCCGCTGGCGGGGACTTGGTAGCGGAAGACCGCGACCAGCCCCGCCGAGGTCCGCTGCCAATAGCCCCAGCTAAGCCGGTTGTGGACCGCATCGGAGATGACAATCGCGAGGAATTGGCCGAATTCGCCGGTGGTCGTGAGGCCCAGGCTGGAGCGTGTGTAGGCCGTCCGAACCTCCTCCCCGTCGCGATAGGCAACCGGGACCGACGACCTGGCGGCGAGATGGAGGGGCAGGTAGTTGACGCTCTCCACCAGCGGGTTGGGCGTGCCGAGGCCGGGCACGATGCTGCCGGTGGCGGCGGCATTGCGGGACTGCTCCAGGACTTCTTCCAGAGGAGCGTCGAAGTGGGTCGTGGTTCGGGTGGCGAGGAAGTTGGGCAGGTTATGGACGGTGTGGGAGGCGTACTCGATGACCCGGCCGAAAATTTTGCCCTGGCTCGGGAGCGGAGGCGGCGCGTCGTTGGCGATGTCGGCGGCCGGGAGAGCGAGGAAGGCCGACTCGTCGGCGAGCAGCAGGAGCGCGGCCTGGGTTCGGCGTCCGGGGAAGGTGGATTTCCAGCGGTCCAGGCGTTCGGCGCTGAGCCGCTCGGTAAGAGTCAGGCCGGCAAGCTGGCCGGCAACGTGGCGATCGGACTGGCCGCGATCCGTTTCGAGGATCTGCTCCAGCTGGGCGACGGTGACGGGTTTGGCCGCCTGCGCAGCGGGAACCAGGACCAGGAACCCCAGCAGCAGGAGAAGCCGAGCAGGCAGGAATTGGGTGCGCATGACGAGGTCCGGATTCGGGTGCTGAGATTCTAGTCTGACCACCTGCCGGCTGCGGGTGGACGGGCCACGAGTCCGCCCTCGAAAAGGAGGCCCCCTCCCCGACTCCCCGGGTTCGCCGTTTGTTTGGCGGGGATTAGCGGAGTTATCGAGTTCGATAACTGGGTAACTGAATCCTCAGGTTCTCGGAGGGCGGACAGAGTCCTATAAAAATAGTTGACAAGCTCCGCGCGCCGGGCCTATGCTCCTATTTGTTTAGGAGGGTACGTGGCCGGACGCAGAAAAGGCTCCTCGGCAACCCTCGGCCTGACTCCCCTGGAACTGCAGATGATGCAGGTGCTGTGGCGGGACGGGCCGAGCAACGTGCAGCACGTGCAGCAGAACCTCGAGGGCGAACTGGCCTACACCACCGTGCAGACGGTTTTGAATGCGCTGCACCGCAAGGGCAAGGTGCGGCGGCGGATGCGGGGGCGCGCGTTCGATTACGCCGCGGTGGTGGCCAAACAGACGGTGGCTCGCCAGGCGTTGCGCGAGTTCGTGGACCGGATGTTCGGGGGATCGAGCGAAGCGCTGGTGATGAGCCTGATCGAGACGAAGCAACTGGATGCGGACAAGGTTGCGGCGCTGGCGGCGGAAGAGGAGAGCGGAACAGGAGGGCGGGATGTTTGAGCTGGCGTGTGCGGGGGCCGCGTATGCGGTCCATGCGAGTTGGGAGATTCCTCTGCTGTCGTGCGCTGGATGGCTGGCGAGCCGGCTGCTGCGGCGGTGTGGGCCGCGGGCGGAACACGTTGTTTGGGTGGCGACCTTCATGCTCTGTCTGCTGGCGCCGGCCCTTCCTTTCGGCCAGGGATTGTTCGCGGGAGGGCCTGCGGCGGGTGGCGGGACGAGCGTTTCGATTGTGACCGGAGCGTCGACAGGGACTGCGCTGTTCGGGAGCGGCGCGATGCTGCTGCCGGTGTGGGCGATTTGGGCTTTGTTCGGGGCGTGGGTTGGCAGCGTGCTGGTCTTTTCCGGGCGGCTGCTATGGGCGGTGCGGCAAACGGCGGCTCTGGTCGGCGACAGCGGGCCCGCGTTGCTGCCTGCCGAGGCGGCGTCGCAGTGGGAGCGCGGGCAGAGAGCCTTCGGTGTGCGGGGCGCGTCGATTCGCAGATCGGAACACGTCCACGGGGTAGTGACGGCAGGATGGCGGAGACCGTTGATCCTGGTGGCTCCGCATTTTGTCGAGCGCTGCAGCGGCGACGATTTTCTGAGCGCCATGGGCCATGAGCTCGCGCATATCGAGCGCCGCGACTACGCGAAGAACCTCTTCTGCGAGGCGGCGGGCCTGGCGGTGGCGTTTCATCCCGTCATGCGGCTGGTGAAAGCGCGTATCGCGCAAACCCGCGAGATGATCTGCGACGAGTTAGCAGTGGAGAGGCTGGTGGAAGCGAGGACGTATCGCCGATCGCTGGTGCGGCTGGCCCAGCAAATGATCGCGGCGCGGTCGGTGCGGGCTCATGCTCTGGGGATTTTCGATGCCAACATTCTGGAGAAACGAATTATGTCGATGAAGAAGGAACGGCCGGTTGTGAGTGGGTTCGCGCGCTGGGTCCTGACCGGGTGCGCGGTGGTGCTGCTGGCAGCGACGGCGGCGAGCGGCGTGCTGGCGAAGGGCGTGGCCGCCGACCAGGGTGCGAGCTATGGCAAGGTCTACCATCCGGGGCCGGACGTGACCAATCCGAAGCTGGTGTATGCGCCCGACCCGGAGTATCCAAAGAACGCGGCCGCCAGGGCGAGGACGCATGTGATCTGCGTGATCAGGGTCGTCGTGGATCGGGATGGAGTGCCTCAGGACCTGCAGGTCGTTCAGTCGGGAGGAAAAGACTTCGATGCGGAAGCGACGAAGGCGGTGGGGCGCTACCGGTTTGAGCCGGGGCTCCGCGACGGAAAGCCGGTGGCGGTGGAGATCAATATCGAAGTGAATTTCAGGAAGTACTAGCCGCGGGTCTTCAGCCAGCGGAAACTCTCCCCCCAAATGGATCGGGGCTTCAGCCCCGGTCCAGCCCACGCATCGATTGTTTTGGAGATATCCGCGCGGCGGCTTGCCCCGCCTCGACGTGACCTCCGTACCGCGCTCCTTACCGATTCTCCTTGCTTTAAGCGTCGCCGCAACGCAAACTGGAAACAAGAATGCTCTGTCCGCAGCCATGCGACAGAGCTTTTTCCTTTACGGAGAGAACGAGAG
>JBAUGH010000636.1:0-3509 GCA_049679565.1 Acidobacteriaceae bacterium | reverse complement strand
GTCCTTCGCTTTGCTCAGGATGACATTCGTTTGTGGGGAAAAGAAAAAAGCCCGGCTTTCGCCGGGCTTTTCGTTCAGGGATGAGATTTGTTGTTTCCCACTCAAGCCAACGGCTGGCTTGAATGGGGCACCCGAGTGTTCGGGATGACAAGCGTTACTCCGAGGCGGCCATTTCTTCGGCTTCGCCTTCCTGGCGCATCATCTCCAGCTCGCGTTCGGCTTCTTCCCAGGCGGTCTGGACTTCGGCCTGGATCTTGGCTGCCGCTTCCTCGAGTTCGGGCGAGAGTTCTACGTTGCGGTAGTACTCCATGCCCGTGCCTGCGGGGATGAGGCGGCCGACGATGACGTTTTCCTTGAGGCCGCGCAGGTTGTCCACCGCCCCGTTGATCGAGGCTTCGGTGAGCACGCGCGTGGTCTCCTGGAAGCTGGCCGCGGAGATGAAGGATTCGGTCGAGAGCGAGGCCTTGGTGATGCCCAGCAGCAGCGGGCGTCCCACCGCCGGACGGCCGCCGTTGGCGATCACCCGGTCCTTCTCCTCGCGGAAGCGGAACTTGTCGACCTGCTGTTCGAGCAGGAAGCTGGAGTCGCCGACTTCCTCGATCTTCACCCAGCGGAGCATCTGCCGGACGATGGTTTCGATGTGCTTGTCGGAGATGGCCACGCCCTGGAGACGGTAGACTTCCTGGATTTCGTTCACCAGGTAAGCCTGCAGCTCCTTCTCGCCCAGCACGGCAAGAATGTCGTGCGGGTTGAGCGGACCATCCATGAGCGGCTCGCCGGCGCGGACACGCTCGCCTTCCTGCACGTTGATGTGCACGCCGCGGGGCACGGAGTATTCTTTCTCCTCGCCATTGTCGGCCGTGACATAGACGCGGCGCTGACCCTTCGAGACTTCGCCGAAGCGGACCACGCCGTCGATCTCCGAGATGATGGCCGTCTCGCGCGGCTTACGCGCTTCGAACAGCTCGACCACGCGGGGCAGACCGCCGGTGATGTCCTTGGTGCGGGTGGTTTCGCGCGGGATCTTGGCGAGGATGTCGCCGGGGAAGACCTCGTCGCCGTCCTGCACCATGAGGTGAGCGCGGCTGGGCATGAGGTAGCGCTTGTTGCCCTTGGCGCCCTTGATGACGATGGCCGGCTGACGCTTCTCGTCGGGGGCTTCCGCCACCACCAGACGCGACAGGCCGGTGACCTCGTCGACTTCTTCGTGCAGGGTGATGCCTTCCTGCAGGTCCTTGAACTGCACGGGGCCGCCGATTTCGGTGAGGATGGCGAAGGTGTAGGGATCCCACTCCACCATGACCTGGCCGAGCTGGACGGCCTGCATTTCTTCGACCTTGAGGCGGGCGCCGTAGACGACCTGGTAGCGCTCCTTCTCGCGGCCGCGCTCATCGACGATAGCGATGGAGCCGGAGCGGTTCATGGCCACCAGATCGCCCTGGCGGGAGCGGACCGTGGCCAGGTTGATGAAGCGGACCGAACCGTTGTTCTTGGCTTCGAGGCGGGACTGCTCGTTCACCCGCGAGGCCGTTCCACCGATGTGGAAGGTGCGCATGGTGAGCTGCGTGCCCGGCTCGCCGATGGACTGCGCGGCGATGACGCCGACCGCTTCGCCCAGTTCCACCAACCGTCCCGATCCGAGGTTGCGGCCGTAGCAGAGAACGCAGACACCGCGGCGGGATTCGCAGGTGAGCACCGAGCGAATCTTGACGCGCTCGATGCCGGCCGCCTGGATGGCCGACGCGAGGTCTTCGGTGATCTCCTGGTTGACATCGACGATGACGCTGCCCTCGTAGTCCTTGATTTTCTCGAGCGAGACGCGGCCGACGATGCGGTCGCGGAGCGGCTCGATGATCTCGCCGGACTCGACGATGGGGGTGACGTAGATGCCTTCGACGGTACCGCAGTCCTTCTCCGTGACGATGACGTCCTGGGCCACGTCGACGAGACGGCGGGTGAGGTAACCGGAGTCGGCGGTCTTGAGCGCCGTATCGGCGAGACCCTTGCGGGCGCCGTGCGTGGAGATGAAGTACTCGAGCACGGTGAGCCCTTCACGGAAGTTGGCCGTGATGGGGGTCTCAATGATTTCGCCGGAAGGCTTGGCCATCAGGCCGCGCATGCCGGAGAGCTGACGGATCTGCTGCTTCGATCCGCGAGCGCCGGAGTCGGCCATGATGTAGATCGGGTTCATGGCGCCTTCCTTGTCGGCGCGCTTCATGTTGTCGAACATCTCGTCGGCCACTTTTTCGGTGACCGCCGACCAGATCTGGATGACCTTGTTGTTGCGCTCGCCGTTGGTGATGGCGCCGTCGAGGTACTGCTGCTGGACGCCGATGGCCTGCTTTTCCGCGTCGCGCACCGTGGTGTACTTGGAGTCGGGGATGACCATGTCATCGAGGCCGACGGACAAGCCGCTGCGGGTGGCGTAGTGGAAGCCCAGCTCCTTGATGCGGTCGAGCATTTTGACGGTCTGCTCGAGGCCGAGGTTCAGGTAGCAGTAGTTGACGAGCTGGCCGATGCCCTTCTTCTTAAGCAGGCCGTTGACGTAGGGCATGTTCTCCGGCAGCGCATCGTTGAGGATGGCGCGGCCGACGGTGGTGGTGATGTACTGGCGGTCGTAGGGGACCGGCTCGGTGTGAGTCAGGTCCTGATCGTCGTAAGCGGTCGCCATTTCGAGGACCGGCCCGGTGTAGCGCAGGCGGATGGGAGACAGGGTCTCCACTTCCTTGACCTCGAGCGCCATGAGGACTTCTTCGATGTTGGCAAAGACGCGGCCTTCGCCCTTGCCGCCCTTCTTGGCCTTGGTCAGGTAGTAGAGGCCGAGCACCATGTCCTGGGTGGGCACGGTGATGGGGTGGCCGGAGGCCGGCGAGAGGATGTTGTGCGAGGACAGCATCAGGACGCTGGCTTCCACCTGGGCTTCGGGGGAGAGCGGGATGTGGACGGCCATCTGGTCGCCGTCGAAGTCGGCGTTGAAGGCGGTGCAGACCAGGGGGTGAATCTTAATGGCCTTGCCTTCAACGAGGACCGGCTCAAACGCCTGGATGCCGAGGCGGTGGAGGGTAGGCGCGCGGTTGAGCAGCACCGGATGATCGCGGATGACTTCCTCGAGGATGTCCCACACGATGGGTTCCTGCATTTCGACCATCTCTTTGGCCTGCTTGATGGTGGTGCAGTGGCCGGTCTGCTCGAGGCGGTGATAGATGAAGGGCTTGAACAGCTCGAGGGCCATCTTCTTGGGCAGGCCGCACTGGTGCAGCTTGAGCTCGGGGCCGACCACGATGACGGAGCGGCCGGAGTAGTCCACGCGCTTGCCGAGGAGGTTCTGGCGGAAGCGGCCCTGCTTGCCTTTGAGGGTGTCGGAGAGGGACTTGAGGGGGCGGTTGTTGGCGCCGCGCAGCACGCGGCCGCGGCGGCCGTTATCGAACAGCGCATCGACCGCTTCCTGCAGCATGCGCTTTTCGTTGCGCACGATGACCTCGGGCGCATGGAGGTCCATGAGCTTCTTG
>JBAUGH010000635.1:0-5282 GCA_049679565.1 Acidobacteriaceae bacterium | reverse complement strand
GACGTGCGTGCCGGTGCCGGCGTCGCCCGCGGCGAACGCCTTCTCAATCGGCCAATCCTGATCGATCGTGCCCCCGGCGGCGACGATGGCGCGGAGCGCGTCCTCGAATCCCTTCCTGTTGTGGGTCTGCTCGCGAATCGTCACATCGGCGAGCAGGCAGAACTGCGCGCCACCCCAGTAGGTGCGTCCCCAGGTCGGGGTCCGGTCGAGGCCCTGGTCGCCAGGCTGAGGATTGCCTTTGGGCATGTCGCGCACCATGTCGGCCCAGATCTGTTCCGGTGTCAGGAAACCGGCCTGCACGCGGGCGACGGGCTCAACATAAACGGCGATGCCTTCTTCGATCCAGTGATGGGCATCTTCCTGCGAAGGGAAGGCGCTGTGGACCAGCTCGTGGGTCATCATCCAGTCGTCGGTCAGCTGCTGCTCGGTCGTGTGCTGGCCGAGGCGCATGCGGTGGAAGGCAGGGGAGCCGCCGACGTCGCCCCAGGTGGTTCCCTGGAGAATGCCGGCGCGACCTTCCGCGGGAACGATGAGGACGCGGTCGCGAGGAACCGGGTAGCGCCCATAGTAGGTGGCGACGGCGGTGGCGGCGCGCTCGACCCAGGCGAGGATTTTTTGTGGAGGAAGGTTGAGCGAGCCGGGGGCGAAGTCGACCTGGATCGTCGAGCCGTCAATTGTGAAGGATTGCGAGCTGGCGACGGGCATCCGCCAGGGCGGCCCGTGCTGGTGCTCGGGTTGATCCTGCCCCGAACTGCTCCCGGAGCCGCTCCCGTTGCCGAGGAGGAGAACGATGCACGGCAGCGCCGTGACGACGGAGAGGAGAGCGAGGGCGCGGCGCTGCATCATGCGGTGAACAAACCCGGAAAGCGGACAGGAGTTACTTCATTTTTTCCGCGCCTTTCTCAAAGTTGAGCGCGGCGGAGTTGATGCAGTAGCGGAGGCCGGTAGGGTTAGGGCCATCGGGAAAGACGTGGCCGAGGTGGGCGCCGCAGCGCGTGCAGGTGACTTCGACCCGGCGCATGCCGTGGCTGATGTCCTCGTGATTCTGGACGGCGTCGGGGCGGACCGGGATGTAGAAGCTGGGCCAGCCGGAGCCGGAATCAAATTTAGTGTCCGAGGTGAAAAGCTCGGCCCCGCAGGCGACGCAGTGGTAGATGCCGTCGTCGTGGTTGAAGGTGAGGGCGCCGGTGAAGGGCGCTTCGGTGCCCTTCTGGCGGGTGATGTGGTACTGCTCGGGGGTGAGCTGGGCGCGCCACTCCGCGTCGGACTTTTCAACTTTGGCAGGGGCGGTGTCGGATTTCGTGTCGGACATTGGGGAAACTCCTTCGCAGGCTTGAAAAGCAGGTCCCTCCGCTTCGCGCCTGCAGCGCTCGGTCGGGATGACAGGTTTAGGGAAGGCTGGCGACGACTTCGATTTCAACCAGCGCGTCTCGAGGAAGGCCGGCGACGGCGACGGTAGAGCGGGCGGGTTTCACCGTGCCCTCGGGGGCCAGGTACCTGGCGTAGACCTCGTTCATGGCGGCGAAGTCTTTCATGTCTTTCAGGAAGACGACGGTTTTCACCACATGCAGGAGGCTGGTGCCGGCGGCGGCGAGCACGGCCTGGAGGTTTTCGAGGACGCGGGTAGTCTGCTCGGCGATGCCGCCGGGGACAAGCTGGCCGGTGGCGGGATCGAGGGCGACCTGGCCGGAGGTATAGAGAAGGCTGCCCACACGGACAGCCTGGGAGTAGGGTCCGATGGCGCCGGGAGCGGCGGAGGTCGAGACTGCGGTCTTTTCGCTCATGTGCCGATTGTGACGGGTGACGATGGAGTGTGGCAAGCGAGGGGACCCGCAGGATAAAATGGACTGGCTCCCATGAGAACTGCAGTTTTGAAAATGGTGCGTCCGGCAGCGAGCCTGGCGTGTGCTTTGGGTGTGATGGCGGGTGCGGTGGCGCTGGGACAATCGAGCCCGCCCGCGGCCGGTCAAAACCAGCCGACCCGGACGGCCCCGGGCGGGCAGGCAGCTCCGCCGGCCAACGGACAAACCAACCGCCAGGCAGGTGGACAGAGCAGCCAGGACAACGGCCAGTTCACGATCCCGGTGAGCGTGAACGAAGTGTACCTGGAGTTCGCGGTGACGGATAAGCACGGGCAGTTTATCCGCAACCTGAAGCAGAGCGACTTCGCGCTGCTGGACGACAACAAGGCGCCGGCCCAGGTGTACAGCTTTACCCAGCAGACGAATTTACCTCTTCGGGTGGGCCTCCTGATCGACACCAGCACGTCCATCCGGAACCGGTTCCAGTTCGAGCAGCAGGCCACGGAAGCGTTTCTGATGCAAACTCTGAAGCCGCAGACGGACCGGGCGTTTGTTGAGGGATTCGATGTGGTGCCGGATTACCGGCAGAACTGGACGAATAATCTGGACGCGCTGACAGCGGGCATCCAGGCGCTGCGGCCGGGCGGCGGAACGGCGCTGTTCGACGCGGTATACAGCGCATGCCGCGACAAGCTGCTGACGGCCCGCGGCCAGGAGCCGGTGCGCAAGGCGATCGTGCTGGTGAGCGATGGCGACGACAACCAGAGCCACGCCTATCTGGACGACGCGATCAAGGAATGCCAGCGCGCGGAAACCATCATCTACGCGATCAGCACGGACGTCAGCCCCAGCCGCGACAGCCGCGGCGATGACACTCTGCAAAAGATGGCGCTCGCCACGGGTGGGAAGGCATTTTTCCCCTCGAGCCTGGACGACATGCCGGACAGCTTTGCGCAGATTCAGGACGAGTTGCGGAGCCAGTACGCTCTGGTCTACAAGCCCGCTGACTTCAAACTGAATGGAGCCTTCCGGCCGATCTATTTGTTCTGCCTTGACCGGCGCTACACGGTGCGGGCTATGCAGGGATACTTCGCGCCGAAGGAGTAAGGGGTGAGGCGGGGTTAGGCGTGAAACCTGAGGGCCGGACTGGCTAGGCCGGGTTCGCAGAATCTGGCTATGGCCTGCAGCCAGCAAGCCGCAGTAGACTCTTTTCGATCATGGCCTTCTGTCTTCCCACGGCGAGGGCGGTCGTTTGCGATTTCCCCGGATCGATACGGAGCCAAAGATGATGGGACGCAGAGGTAAAGCTGTCGCACGGACGGTGGGAGTTCTGCTGGCGTGTGCCGGAGCCGCGCTGTTTGCCGCCGATACCCCGCATGCGGGGCCGACGCCGATCCTGCTGGAGCTGTTTACGTCGGAGGGCTGCTCGAGCTGCCCGCCGGTCGATGTGTGGGCCGAGCGGCTGGATCATTTCCAGCCGGTACAGGGCGCCCAGATCATCGTGCTCAGCGAGCACGTGAACTACTGGGATCATGACGGGTGGAAGGATCCCTTCTCGTCGGACCAGCTGACCGCGCGGCAGCGCGAGTACGAGCAGATGATGGGGACGGATGGGATGTATACGCCGCAGGTGATCCTGAACGGCGCGGAGGTGGTGAACGTCGCCAACTCGGCCCAGGTGATCAAACAGACGTTCGAGAAGGCGGCAACCCTGGCGACGGTGCCGGTGCATCTCTCGGGAGTGACGCTGGCGGCGGGCGATCCCACGTCGCTGAGCGGCAAGGTGACGGTGGACGCGACCGGCGAGAAGCATTCCGGGGATGTCTTCGTGGCGGTGGCGCTGAACCAGACGCAGACCGATGTGCTGGCCGGCGAGAACGACGGCAAGAAGCTGACCAACATCGCGGTGGTGAGGGATCTGGTGAAGGTGGGGAAGCTGGAGAAGGGCAAGAGCTTCGAGGATCCGTTCACGATTAAGCTGTGGCCGGGCGCCGATCCAGCCAACCTGCGGGTAGTGGCCTTCGTGCAGCAGGGGGACATGGGGCACGTGCTGGGCGCGGCGATGACCCAGGCAATTGGGAAAGACGGCGAGAGCGCCGTGGCTACGCGCTAAGCAGTTTCTCCAGTTCCGCTTCGTCGATCACATTTACGCCGAGCTCTTTGGCCTTGTCGAGTTTGGAGCCGGCGTCCTCCCCTGCGACAACATAGTTGGTCTTTTTGCTGACCGAGCCGGAGACGCGGCCTCCGGCAGCTTCGATTCTTGTCTTCGCGTCTTCCCGTGACAGATTCGGCAGGGCTCCGGTGAGCACGAAGGTAAGGCCTTCGAGCTGCGAGGACTTTTTGCGCTTTTCGGCGGTCAAGGTGAGGCCGGCGCGCTCGAGGTGATGGACGAGTTCCCGGTTGCGGGATTCGTCAAAGAACTCGCGGATGGCCTGGGACACGCGCGGGCCGACGTCGTTGATTCGTTCGAGGTCTTCCTGGGAAGCGGCCATCAGCGCTTCCATGGCGCCGAATTCTTCGGCCAGGGACTGGGCGGTGCGCTCCCCCACAAAGCGGATGCCGAGGCCGTAGAGGACGCGGTTCAGCGGAGCTTTCTTCGAGGCTTCGATTTCAGCGAGGAGGTCTTTACGCTCTTTCGGGCCGACGAGCGCCTGGGTGCGCCGCTTCTCTTCGCCGGCCTTCTTGTCTTTGGTCACGACTTCGTGCTGCAGCTGGGCGAGCTGCTCGTCGGTGAGCGTGTAGAGGTCGGCGATGGAGCGGACCAGCTTGCGCTCCAGCAACTGGGCGACTACCGCCTCGCCCAGGCCGTCGATGTTCATCACGCCGCGGGAGGCGAAGTGCAGCAGGCTGCCCAGAAGGCGAGCAGGGCAGTCGATATTAACGCAGCGATAATCGGCTTCGCCCTCGCTGCGGACCACTTCGCTGCCGCAGTCCGGGCAGTGGGTGGGGAAGCGGAACTTTTTGTGGCCGCGGGGATGCTCCTTGTCCTCGACGACCTCGACCACTTTGGGGATGACGTCGCCGCCGCGCTCGACTTTGACGTAATCGCCGATGAGCAGTCCGAGGCGCTCGATCTCGTCGGCATTGTGGAGCGTGGCGCGGGAGACAGTGGTGCCACCGATGGAGACCGGGGTGAGGATGGCGACGGGGGTGAGCTTGCCGGTGCGTCCGACCTGGATCTTAATGTCCTCGACCTGAGTGATGCCGCCGCGAGCGGTGAATTTGAAGGCGACGGCCCAGCGGGGGGCGCGGCCGGTGTAGCCGAGGCGGCGCTGCACCGCGGCGGAATTGACCTTGATGACCACGCCGTCGATTTCGTAACCGAGGTCGGCACGATTTTGTTCGGCTTTCTCGACGAACTCGATAATCCTGTCGATTGTGGGAACGGCCTTCCGATTCGGATTGACGCGGAAGCCAAGGGCAGTGAGGGCTTCGAGGGCTTCGGCCTGCTCGGGGAGCAGGTCTTCGCCGGTTTCGGTC
>JBAUGH010000634.1:0-5945 GCA_049679565.1 Acidobacteriaceae bacterium | reverse complement strand
CATGTATCTCAACGGCTGCGTCATCGACTATGTCGAAACCCTCGAGGCTGCCGGCTTCAAGTTCGACAACCCGGCTGTGAAGAGCACCTGCGGTTGCGGCTCCTCGTTCACCGTCTGAACCTGTTTTCGGGGGAGGAAAAGGCCCGCCGCGCGCGGGCCTTTCTCATTGACCACCTACTGCGGCGATGTCGGCGAAGAACTGCCGGTAGTGGGTCCTGTACTTCCCATCGGGCTGCTGCTTCCCATTGGGTTGGTTCCCCCCATGGGATTGGTTCCGCCGAAGGGACTGTTGGTGGTCGGCACTCCGCCGGTCGAGGCGCCGTTGGTTAATCCGCCCATCGCGTTGGCCTGGTCTTCCATCGGATCGTAGTTGAATTCCCACTTGTTGTATCGGGTCTGCTCTTTGTAGTCGATCAGCGAAGGCTTATTGACCGGCAGAGTCACGCCGACGATCGGTCCTCCACCGCCGAATGTCGTCGCTGAGGTACCAGCGCCCGGCGCGGTCGACGAGCCAAATCCTGTTCCGGCGGATCCGAATCCTGTGGACCCGGATCCGGCGGCTCCCAACCCCGTGGATCCAGTCGTTGGCCCGCTGGCGGACGATCCGAACATCGACGATCCCGTGCCGGTCCCTCCCATTCCCGAGCCTGGCGTTATGCCGCCGAAGCTCGGTCCCGACCCGAAGCCCGTCGTCCCGCTTGCCCCGGTTGTCCCGGCAGAGCCACTTCCCGATGTGTCGCTTCCGGCAATCGGCACGCCGTTCGCGTCGGTTGTCGAAGTGGAGGCAGCATACATCGAGCCCGTGGTGGTTCCTATCCCCGCTACGCCCATCAGTGGCTGTCCGAAGAACCCCAGCGGCCGCACGTGCGCCTGCCCATAGAGGACTGGTTTCCAGTCGTCTTTTCCGGTCAGCGGATCGGTGTAGCGCTTGCGCAGGAAACGGACGTTATTGGTGTTCAGCAGCTGGTCGATCGACGTCGGATAGTTTCCGAATTGCCGGTAGTAGAGCTGGATGGCCCGCTTATATTGCTCACCGCGATGGATCGTTTCCAGCTCTTTGTCGCGCTGGATCGACATCGCCATTTTCGGCGCGGCAATCGCCAGGCTGATCAGCAGGATGACCGCGAGAAAAATCACCGCCAGCAGAACGTACCCGGCTTCAGGATCGTTGCTGCGAGGGGGAAGAGGAGTTGCCAACTGCATGATGCGCCTCAGCTCTGGGTCAGGGGAAGAGTCTGCGTGTTGTTGTACAGCAGGTCCGTCACCTGAATCGAAAGCGGGTTGATCTTGAGAATTTTATAGTGATGGTCGACGACGTCGCCCTCGGCGGCGATGAAAACGTCGTCACCATGGAGTAAGAACGCCTTCCTGGCGGCTCCCGCTGCCTCGTAACCGAAAAACTTCAAATCGATCGGTGGAGGCGGCGGGGACCCCTGGGGGCCTTTCGGCACCATCGGCCCTGGACGGATCGGTCCCGCCACCTTCTCCAGCTTCGGCGGCGCCGAGGACATGGAGAAAATGTTCCGCCCTGTTCCGGAATAAACGAGCGACTCCGCGCCCGCCATGATTTCCGGATGCAGCGTCGGATCGAGATTGGCGAGCGCCACTGCCTTCGGAGCCTCATGGCCGCCTGCTTCCCCGGGATTGTGCGGAGGCGGTTCCGCAGCGGGTGCCTGTGCCGCTGGTTGCGGGGGCGGGCTGCCACCGCCCACGAAGACCGCCTTCACGAAGTACACCACCGTGATCAGCATGACCACCAGCAGCACGACCAGAACGGCGACATTTCGCTTGTTTTCAAAGCCGCTTTTCACTGGGGCGCCTCCTCCGAGGTCGGCTGCAGATTCGCCTCCGGCGCCGGTGGCAGAGCCGTTCCATTGGCCCGCAGATAGGTGGTCAGGCGCAGACGCAGATTGACCAGCCCCCCCTGCTGCCCGGTCAGGGTCACGTTGTCGATGATGAAGAAGACGTGATCCTTGTCCCGCTCGATGTCGTTGATGAAGTGCATCAGATCTGTATACTGCCCGCTCAGACCGGCATCAATGCGAACCTCGAGCAATCCGTCGATCGTTGCGGGCGCGGCGTAACCGGCGTGCGACAGCCGCACATGATCCTTTGCGGCGACCTGGCCCCACTGCGCGAGCATGGTGGAGTCGGTGGGCGCAATCCGGGCGTCGTAGAACTTCTGAGCATCGAGATCCGCCTGCTCCACTTTCCCGGGCAGACCATTCAGGTGCCGCATCTGGGCCTCGAGCTGCCCGTAACGCAATTCCTGCTGCACATACGCACTCGACTGGCCCGAGCGGATTGCGCGCCACGCCAGCGCAAAGCGCACTCCCAGGAAGATATTCAGCGCCAGAACCGCTCCCAGCAGCAGGAAATGCAGATTCAGTCTGGTGAAGAGTTTTCCGCCGGTCATGGAGTCGATTTCCCCCTCTCCGTGCCAGCTTTCGGTTTTCTCGCCGGATGATGTTCGGCATGCTGTTCCGCCCTGCGCGCCGGTGTCCCGCGCTCTTTTTCTTTACCGGTTTGATCCGGCAGCGGCAGAGGCCGATAGTCGGCCAGGATGTCGAAATTCACATCGTTGCTCGTGCTCACGTTCTGCATGCCGGGTTGCGTGCCGGTCGGACTCGTTGCCAGGCTCTCCGAGGTGAGCCGCGGTGCGGCAAAATGCCGGGAGCGCTCCAGATTGCGGATTAGATCCAGCGCTCGATCACGCTGGCCTGTAACGCGTAGCCGGATCGTGACGTGGCCATCCTCCGCGACGATAGGATCGATACTCAGCACCTCGACGCCGGGCGGGAGCACGGTCTCGAGATCGGTCATGGTTGCCGTCCACGAGAAGGCCTTGCGGCGGAACAAACCATTCAGAAAATCCGATTGCTGCAGGATCGCGGCGTCCTTGGGCTGCCGCATCATCGTCTGGTACTTCTGCTGCAGCTGTTCCAGATCGTGGACATGATTTTCGACGTTCGTTACCCGCGCCGAGGCGTCTTCCGCCTGGATCCGCTCGTTGCGATAAAGGAACCACAAAGCGCCGGCGGTGACCAGCAGTATCAGGATCCAGGTCCGCAGCCGGTTATAAGTTGGCCGCAGTTCGACGTATGGCCGGCTGGCGAGATTGACAGTGATCTTCATTGTGTCGCCAGCGCTCCCACCACGCCTGCGGTGATCCCCGGGGGAATCGTCGTGACCGCCGAGGCCTGCTCCGGAAGGGTGAAATCGGCGATCCGCGGCGCGGGGCTGATCAGGCCGATCCACCGCGACTGCATGGCCGCATTCGCTCCGCCCGCGCCGGCGTAGTAGAGAGCCTGGGGAGATGCGTGCAGCGTATCCTCATACCACGCCAGCGTGGTGATGACCGACTGCGCCATTTCTTCTTCCCGTGCCAGCGGATCGTTTGGCAGGTCCATCGAGCGGTGGAGAAGCATCTCGTCGTCCTGCAACACCGCCGCGGTCACAGAAGCGCCGGCGTGGTTCACAATGAGCGCCGATCCGCTGGTGTCCATCGCCGCTGCAGCAGCCAGAGTACTTGGCAGCACTGCCCCCGGTTCATATCCCGCCTGACGCACCACGCTTTCGTAATCCGCCAGTACATCGCCGGGCATGACGGTCACCAGCGCGTTGAGCTGATCGCTCTTCTGTCCCATCACCTGATAGCTCACCGCCGCTGTCTCCACATCGAAGGGCACCATTTTGCGCAGCCGGAAGCGCACCACCGACAGGGCCTCCTGCCGCTTGCCGGGCAGGGCGTCGAAGTCGAGCAGCAGAACGCGCGCCGCGGCATCGGGCACGATCAGGGTCAGCGCTTTCGTTCGGGCATTCACCTCGCCGAGAGCCGATTCTATGGCCGACCCGATTGCGGCCGGGTCCAGCATATTCGGAGCCTTCAGCCCGGCAGCGAGCGCACCCTCCGCCAGCGGCGCAAACGCCATCACGAGGGCGCTCCGGGCGCGCCCCGCAGACGCTCGGGCCGCGATAATGCCCTCCGACCGGATTTCGCAGGCCAGGCTCGGCCGGCTCCCGCTCTGGGCCCTGAAGAGGTTATGAAGATCCGCCACTACCGTGATGCCTCGATGAACGTCACCTTGTTGATCTCTTTCAGGGTTGTCAGCCCGCGCCGCACCCGATCCAGAGCGCTCTCGCGCAGAAAGTGCATCCCCTCCTGCTGGGCCAGCTTGCGGACCTCGGAACTGGGCTTCTTCTCCAGAATGATTTCGCGGATCGGGTCCGTCAAATCCAGCAGCTCGTGAATCGCCGTCCGTCCCCGATAGCCGGTGCCCCCGCATTCGATACACCCGCGCCCTTCGCGGAACGGGAAGTCGCGCCACTCCTTCGGATCCAGCCCGCTCTCCCACAGGGTCTCATCGTCGTAGTGGACCTCGTGTACGCAATACTCGCAGATGGTCCTCACCAGGCGCTGGGCCAGAATGCAGTTGAGCGCCGAGACAAAGTTGTACACCTCGACCCCCATGTTGACGAACCGTCCCAGCACGTCCACCACATTGTTCGCGTGCACCGTGGTGAAGACCAGGTGGCCCGTCAGCGCCGAGTTGATCGCGATCTGCGCTGTTTCCTGGTCGCGAATCTCGCCCACCAGAATCTTGTCCGGATCGTGCCGCAGAATCGACCGCAGTCCGCGCGCAAAAGTCAGCCCTTTCTTCTCGTTGACCGGGATTTGCGTGATTCCGCGGATCTGATACTCCACCGGATCTTCGATGGTGACGATCTTGTCCTCATCGCTCTTGATCTCGTTGATGGCCGCGTAAAGCGTCGTGGTCTTACCCGATCCGGTCGGTCCGGTAACCAGCACCATGCCATACGGCTCGCGGATATACCGCCGGAACCGCTTCAGATCGTCATCCGCGAAGCCCACCACATCCAGCGTCAGCTTGCGGAACTTCTCGCTCATCGATTCCTTGTCGAGCACGCGCAGCACCGCGTTTTCGCCGTGCACCGTGGGCATGATGGAGACGCGGAAATCGATCAGCCGCCCTTTATAACGGACGCGGAAACGTCCGTCCTGCGGGACGCGTCGCTCGGCGATGTCCAGTTCCGACATAATCTTGATGCGCGACAAAATCGTGGTGTGGTGCTCGCGCGCAATCGGCGCCATCGCCATTTGCAGCACGCCGTCGATGCGGTACTTGACGATCACCGAATCGTCAAACGTCTCGATGTGAATGTCCGACGCGCGCCGCTCCAGCGCGGTGAAGATCGTCGTGTCCACCAGCCGGATGATCGGGCTGATGTCCTCTTCCGAGGTCAGCTTTTCAATGGAGATGTTCTCGTCGGGATTGTCGTCGGACGACAGCACGTCGAAGGTCAGCCCCTCCGATGCCTCATCCAGCACGCGCTGGCTCTGCTCAGTCTTCTTCAGCAGATCCGTGATCTGCGACAGTGTCGCGACGCGCGTCACGATGCGCTGTCCCAGCAGCCCGCTGATTTCGTCCAGCATCATCAGCTTGCTGGGGTCGCTGACAGCGATCACCAGCCGGTCCTCAAGCTGCTCCAGGGGCACGAAGTTGTAGCGGAACATCATGTCAACCGGCACGCTCCGCAGTACTTCATGCTGGATGCGGAAGTTGCGCAGGTCAACGAATTCCGAACGATAGCGCCGCGCCAGCGCCTGAGCCTGTGCGGTCTCTTCCTGCTCGTTCAGAAGGGGGATCGGGGGTGCCTGAGCCATACTCAAAACCTCGGTTCGGCGGTCATTGCTGCCGCTGTGTTTCAGCCGCCAAAATTCGCCGCATTGCTCATCGAGAAAATCGGCAGGTAAAGTGCAATCAGAATGGTTACCACAACCACACCCATCACAATCAGAATGGCCGGCTCGATCAGTGCCAGCGCTGCCGTCAGCGCCGTTTGTACGTCTTCCTCAAAGAACTCCGCAACTGAGTTCAGCATCTGCGGGAGCGCGCCCGTCGATTCGCCCACCTCGATCATCT
>JBAUGH010000633.1:0-4598 GCA_049679565.1 Acidobacteriaceae bacterium | reverse complement strand
ATGGGGAGGGAATTGTGCTTGCCTGGCGTTATCTTTCCTTATACGTTGAAGGCCGAGAGCGGAAGACGGTTGGGCTCTCGCGGATCGTCCATGACCAGAAAAGAACTCCTCCGCATGGTCGTCCTGCGCGCCCGGGTTCATGGTTTTGAATTTCGGCGCTGGTATCAGACCAATATCGACTCCGAGTGGGCCGGCTTCGAGCAGGCGCTGGGGACCCTCGAGTCCGGACGGCGCTATTACGCGCTGTTGTTCTCGCATGATTTTGCGAAGCACTTCTGGAAGAAGGGAACGCAGATCACATTTCTGCTCCCCTCGCACGAATACCAGCGGCTGGATGCGAAGGGGAAAGTCGTGACGATCAAGCGCAAGTCGTTCACCCGGCGCTCGTCGCGCTCCAATTCCAATACGCTGTGGCAGTACCACCTGGAGCAGATGGCGGTGTGGGATGAGCCCCTGCGTTACATCCGGCGCTTCATTCTGACCGGGGAGGAACAGGACGCGGCCGGCGACGCAGCCGAAGGGGCGCCGGAGGCCCGGGAGAAAGAAGAGAAGGTCTCGGGGCGAAGTTCCGCGGACTGGTGTTGAGCCCGAATCCTCTGAGAGCGATGCGGCGGAGTGCTGTAGCCGGGGCTTCGGCAGGATTGCCGGGTCCGGTGCGAACTGCTATTCTCGAATGAGCCGTAACGTCTCTTTACCTCCTTTTGCGCGCCCTTAGCTCAGTTGGATAGAGCGACTGACTACGAATCAGTAGGTCGGGAGTTCGAATCTCTCAGGGCGCGCCATCCCTCACATTCTTCCGCAGGTTGATCCAGCCGGTTGAGCGGCGAAGGCTTCGGTGTGCCGTCTCCGTCCTCTGCGGCCCTGTGCATCGCCCTCCCGGGAACCGGGAGCGTGGGGGCAGTATGAAAGCGGGCCGCAACAACTGGCCTGACCGAAAAGCAATCCCGTTCCAGGCTCAGCTTGTTTTCGACGAGGCGTCGCAGAAGTTATCGGGAGTGAAGTTTTCGGGTGCTGAGTTCCTGGTATGGTGGAGAGAAATCCTGAGGATGGGGAGTGTGAGGAGATGAATCGATCGCGGCGGCGGTTTCTGGCGCAGTCGTCGGCTGCTTTGGCGGGAGCGGTGGCCGCTCCGAGTTTGGGGTTGGAGGCGCAGCAAACGCCGAGTCCGGCGCCGGGGACGCCGCCCGCGTTTGGGACAGCCCCGGCGGTGGGGCCGGAGGTGACGGCGGGGACGTTTGCCGAGGCGGAGAAGCTGGTCCGCGTGGACATGACGGAGAAGGATCGCGCGGAGGCCGCGTCGAACTGGCGGGAGTCGATGGCGCCGCTGTACGAGCGGCGGACCGGACCGCGTAGGGTGGCACTGGGACCGGAGGTTTCGCCGTGGTCACGGGTGCAGGCGGTTCCGGTGGGCGAGCAGGCTGGGCCGGCGGCGGAGCGGTTTGTGCCGGCGGTTCGGGATGCGGGGCCGCTGCCCCCAGGTGATGAGGACATCGCGTATGCGCCGGTGTGGAAGCTGTCGCAGTGGATCGCGAAGAAGCAGATCACGGCGGAGCGGCTGACCGGGATTTATCTGGAGCGGCTGCGGCGGTTCAATCCGCAGCTGCGGTGCGTGATCACGCTGACGCCGGAGCACGCGCTCGAACAGGCGCGGAAGGCGGATGCGGAGGTTGCGGTGGGAAGGATTCGGGGGCCGCTGCATGGGATTCCCTGGGGCGCGAAGGATTTGCTGGACACCGCGGGGATCAAAACGACGTATGGGGCGGAGCCGTTCCGGAATCGCGTGCCGGAGAAGAATGCGGTGGTGGTGGATCGGCTGGATGCGGCGGGCGCAGTGCTGGTGGCGAAGCTGAGCCTGGGCGCGCTGGCGCTGAACGATGTGTGGTTCGGCGGGCAGACGATGAACCCGTGGGCGCTGGAGGAAGGGTCGTCGGGATCGAGCGCGGGGCCGGGGGCGGCGACGGCGGCGGGGCTGGTAGCGTTTGCCATCGGGAGCGAGACGAACGGGAGCATCATCGGGCCGAGCATGCGGTGCGGAGTGACGGGGCTGCGGCCGACCTTTGGGCGGGTGGCAAGGACCGGCGCAATGACCCTGTGCTGGTCGCTCGACAAGCTGGGACCGATGGCGCGCAGCGTGGAGGACACGCTGCTGGTGCTGGACGCGATCACCGGGCCGGACGCGGGCGATCCCTATAGCGTGCCGAGCCGGCTGGATTTCGACGCGGCCGCAACGATGAAGGGGCTGCGCGTGGGGTATTTCCCGCAGTGGATGCGGGAGGCGCCGGCGACGGAGGTGGATCGGAAGGCGCTCAGGACCCTGCCGCAGCTGGGGATGGTTCCGGTGGAGGTGAGCCTGCCGGACTGGCCGTACGACGATCTGCAGGTGATCCTGTTTGCGGAGTCGGCGGCGGCATTCGAGGAGCTGACGCTGAGCCATCAGGTGGATGAGCTGCGGATGCAGGTGCCGGATGCATGGCCGAATACATTCCGGCAATCGCGATTCTTGTCGGCGGTGGATTTTGTGCAGGCGGACCGGATGCGGCGGAGGGTGGCGGCCGAGATGGCTCGCATTTTCGAGCAGGTGGATTTGCTGCTGGTACCGGCGCTGCGAGACGAGATGCTGACCCTGACGAATTTTACGGGGCATCCATCGCTGACGCTGCGAGCGGGATTCATCGAGGTATCGGAGGCGCGGAGCGACTGGGCTCCGGACCCGGCGCATCCGCTGCCGCGGTTCTCGCCGCCGCGGCGGGTGCCGCACGGCGTGACGCTGATTGCGAAGCCGTTCGAGGAGGGACGGCTGGGCGAAGCGGGGATGGCGCTGGAGCGGGCGTTGGGCGTGTGGGGGGAAAGGCCGCCGGGGTTCTGAGGGCAAACCCGGAAGGCTCGGAAGACGGGGGCGCAGGCGGGGCAACACGCGGAGCGGGTTGACGCATCTCTGCTGCGAGTCTCTACAATTACTGCCAACATTGCCGCCCGGATTTCGCTGTGGGCGCCGGTCCCTTTCATCGACATAACTCATCGAGGTTCCCGTTGTGGATGCAGGAGAGGTGAGCGCGCTGCCGGAGAAGACTGCGCGCCGTTGTGTGCGCATCCCGGAGGTTCCAGCGGCAGGAGTGTTTGCCGGAGGGGGCGACCTTGGGGAGCTGATGGAGCGGTTCGACTGGGGGCAGACGCCGCTCGGTCCGGTGGAGCAGTGGCCGCAAAGCCTGCAAACGGTGGTGCGGATCCTGCTGACATCGCGCTACGCGATGTGGATGGGGTGGGGCCCGGATCTGACGTTTCTTTATAACGACACCTACGCGCGGGTGACGCTGGGGAAGAAGCATCCGTGGGCGCTGGGGAAGCCGGCGCGGGAGGTGTGGAGCGAGATCTGGAGGGACATCGAGCCGCGAATCCAGAGGGTGTTGGAGGGTGGGCGGGCCACGTGGGACGAGGCCCTGCTGTTGTTTCTGGAGCGGAGCGGATTTCGGGAGGAGACGTACCACACGTTTTCGTACAGCCCGCTGAGCGGCGACGACGGGCGGATCATGGGAATGCTGTGCGTAGTCACCGAAGAGACGGAGCGGGTGATCGGAGAGCGGCGGCTGAGCTTCCTGCGCACGCTGGCGTCGGGGCTGGCTCCGGCGATCCTCGAGAAAGATGTGCTGGCGGCGATTGAGAGCTCGCTGACGCAGAACCAGAAGGATTTGCCGTTCACGCTGACCTACCTGGCCGGGGAAAACGGGCGGATGCGACTGGCGTGCAGCAGCGGGATCGCAAAGGGCCATGCGGCTGCGCCGGAGGAGATGCTGCCATGGGAAAGCGCGGTGTGGCCGGTGGGCGAGCCGATGGGGAGCCGGGCGACTAAGGTGGTGGATGATCTGGGGCGGCGGTTTGCCGAGCTGCCCACGGGAGCATGGGATCGACCTCCGACGCGGGCGGCGCTGGTGCCGCTGCAGGGGCAGGGTCAGGATCGGCCGGGGGGAATCTTCATTGCGGGGCTGAACCCATACCGTCCGCTGGACAGTGAGACGACGGGGTTTCTTTCGCTGATTGCGGGCCAGATGGCGGCTGGGCTGGCGAACGCGCACGCCTACGAGCAGGAGCGGCAGCGGGCGGAGGCGCTGACGGAGCTGGACCAGGCGAAGACGATCTTCTTCTCCAACGTCAGCCACGAGTTCCGCACGCCGCTGACGCTGATGCTGGGCCCACTGGAGGAAATCCTGAACGAGCGGGACTCGAGGCTTCCTCCCGAGGAGCGGGCGCAGGTGGAAACGGTTCATCGGAATGGCCTGCGGCTGCTGAAGCTGGTGAACACGCTGCTGGATTTTTCGCGGATTGAGGCAGGGCGAATCCAGGCGCTGTACCGGCCGGTGGATCTGGGGGCTCGGACGGCGGAGCTGGCGAGCGTGTTCCGCTCAGCGATGCAGCGAGCGGGGCTGCAATACGAGATTGAGTGCGAAGCGCTGCCGGAGCCGGTGTATGTGGACCTGGATATGTGGGAGAAGATCGTGCTGAATCTTCTCTCGAACGCTTTCAAGTTCACGCTGGAGGGGAAGGTAGGGGTGAGTCTGCGGGCGGTGGACGGGCAGGCGGAGTTGCGGGTGCGGGACACGGGG
>JBAUGH010000632.1:0-11488 GCA_049679565.1 Acidobacteriaceae bacterium | reverse complement strand
AGCCTGGGATGGGGGGTCCGTTTTGGCCGCTCCTGTCCCCTGAACGCCGTCGGGCTCCTACCCTGCCTTGCGCTCCCGATCCAGCTCCCCGTCCAGCACCTCGTCCAGCATCCCGCTGAGCGAGTGCGCCCGGCTCCGCATCGAGGCCACGCTCTCCCCCGACCGAGTCACCGCGCCGTACCGCTCCTCCAGCCGCGTCAGCTCGTCCGCCAGATTGAGCGCCGCCAGCACCGCCACCCGCAGCGAATCGACCGTGCGCCCCTGGGCTGCGACCGCCCTCATCTTGGCATCCACCAGCGCCGCCAGCCTCTCCACATAGGCGTGATCCGTCCCGCGCAGGCGGTACGTCTGGTCGTAGATATCGACCAGGATCGCCTGCGCTTCGATCGGATTCGGTGGGTTCTCGGCCATATTCGTTCAGGACCGGTGCAGCCTTACGATGCGATCTCGTCGATCTGCTTCAGCAGCCGCTCGACTCTCTGCCGGACCTGCTCCCGCTCCCGCTCGAGGCTCTTCAGTTGCTGCTGCGCCTGCTCCAGCAACCCGGTCTGCGCGTCCAGCAGCTTCTCCAGACGCTCCGCGTTCTGCTCGGCTTCGGTGCGGGCCGCCCGCTCCCGCTTCACCACTTCCACCGCCCGCAGCACCCGCTCTTCCAGCGCGCTGAAGTCATCCACTGCCATGGGCAATTCCGCTTCCTGTACCGCCGTCGACATCCGCATTCACCTCAGTGTTTCTCCGCGCAGTATAGCGCTCTCCACCACAGGAAAACCCGGCTGATTCTGTGCGGAACCGCCCTGGGTTCGCTTTCATGAGCCTCACGCCGGCGTTGGCCGGCTTCTCCCTGGCCCGCTGCTTCCGGTTGCCGGCTACCGGCTGCCCCTTACAGCTCCTTCTCCCTGGACCCCTGGTAGATCTCCTCATTGGTTCCCGGCCGCCCCACGTCGCCCTTGTGGGGACGATTCGTGTGCGCGCGGATGTCCTCGCCCAGCGACGTCTTGCCCTCCGGCTCGCGCTCCATGCCGTGCGTGACTGTCTCGGTCGGCGCCTGGCGGTGATACTCGGCTGCGTCGTGGCGCGCCTCATCGGCGCTCCTGGGGGCATCGCCCGGCTTCTTCTCTGCCTCAGCCATATCGCTCTCCTTTCTGAGGAAGAGGCAAACCAGGCCGCCGCCGTTGCCTGGCGAGAGTGCAGTACCCTGGCTTGCCTGTAGCCGGTATCTCGCCTGTTTCAGGCGGCTTTGGCTTTACCGGTGCGGCAGCCGCGCCAACAGGAGAATCACCGTCCCGGTCAGCGCCAGCACCAGGAACATGAGTATCCCCACCGCCACCTTCATCAGCGTCCGCATCGACTTCACGTCGTCGCCCAACTCTGTCAGTTCGGAGGTGTTGCGATCGGTCGCCTCCTGGGTCCTGGCCACGGTCTGTTCCACCCGCTTCAGCTCCGCGATCTGCTCCGCGACGGACTCCCGCATATCGTGCTGGGCGTTCTCCAGAGCCCCCACACTCCGCCGCACCTCGGCGGTCAGCGCCGTGGATGCCTGGGCCGCGCCGCCGACTTCCAGCGCCCGCGCCACGTACGGCAGGAAGGCCCGCAGTTGCAGCAAACCCTGCCAGATCGGATTGTGCTCCAGCTCGCGCGGCGACGGCAGCTCCGGATCGCCCAGCATGGGCACCGGATCAACCTCATGGTCCGCGCTCGGCCGGGAGGGTTTCTCATCCAGCGCCAGCGCGATAAGCCGGTCGACCGCCGATTCGCTCGCCTTCTTCATGAGGAATTCCTTCGATCACTATAGTCAAACCCTCGCACGCGCTCCAGGGTTCTTTTGCGGGATTACTGCCGTCAGCCTCCCGCCCGATCCAAAACCGTACCCGGGGCAGGCTCCCGTGCGGCCAGCGGTTGGGCGCGCTGTGCGAAGATGCTGGAGGGCAATCGCATGACGGAAGACTCAAAGCGCAGCACCAGCAGGAAAAGCAAGCCCAGGACGGCTCGGGTCCGACCGGCCTCTCCACGAACCACTCGGGAGACTCCGCAACCGGAGACCGGGCAAGTGCGGGAGGCTGCGGGAGCCGTGCGCGTGTCGCGGCGGGCGGCCGACCGCCTGCAGGCCGGCCATGTATGGGTGTATCGGTCGGACGTGGAGCAGTGGCCCGAAGGGGAGCTGGCGGCAGGCTTGGTTCCGGTAGCCGATCGGCGCGGCGCGCTGCTGGGAACCGGCCTGTATAGCCCGTCCTCGGAGATTGCGCTGCGGCTGGTCTCGCAGGACGCCATCGGCGAGGCCGAGTGGCCTGGGATTCTGCGCGAGCGGCTGCGGGCGTCCATCGAGCGGCGGCGGCCGATGCTCGACGCCGGCAGCGACGCCGCGCGGCTCGTCTTCAGCGAGGCGGATGAACTGCCCGGGATCACCGTGGACCTCTACGCCGGCCTCGTGATCGTGCAGCTGCGGCACAAAGCGCTCGACACCGAGGCGGTGCGGGCGACCGTGACAGACACCATCCGGGAGGCCGTCCATCCCGACACAATTCTCGAGCGCGAAGACCCGCGAATTCGCGAGTTGGAGCAGCTGAGCGTGCCGGCGTCGGCAACCCTTTTCGCGAAGGACCCGGATCAGCCGGTGACCAGCACCCTCTTCCGGCTGAATGGATTGCGGTTCCATTTCGACGCGACCAGCGGGCAGAAGACCGGAGCATTTCTCGATCAGCGCGAGAACTACGCAGCCGCCGCGCGCTATGCCCGGGGCGAAGCGCTCGACGTCTGCACCTACCAGGGTGGATTTGCGCTGCACCTCGCGCGTGTCTGTTCCCGGGTGACCGGCATCGATGTTTCGCGGGCGGCCCTCGAGGTGGCCGAAAAGAACGTCGAAGAAAATCGGGCTACCCTGAGCGGTGCCGAGGTCGACTGGGTCGAGGCCGATGCCTTTGCGCTGCTGCGCGACTGGAGTGATGCAGGCGCGGTTTACGACACGATCGTGCTCGATCCCCCGGCGTTTGCGAAGACCAAGCGCGCGGTGGAAGGAGCGCTGCGCGGCTATCGCGAGCTGAATCTGCGGGCGCTGAAGATGCTGCGGCCCGGCGGGAGGCTGCTGACGTGTTCCTGCTCCCACCACGTGGGGCTCGACGCGTTCATGGAGACCCTCCGCGGGGCTGCAGGCGATGCGCGGCGGCGGGTCCGGGTGCTGGAGGTGCGCGGCGCGGCGGCCGACCATCCCGTGGTGCTGAACATCCCGGAGACCGAATATCTGAAGTGCGTGGTGCTCGAAGCGGAGTGAGCCTTACGGGATGTCGGCGAACTCCGGCGACAGCTCGCGGAGTTTCGGGACGACCTCGATGATCCGCTCGGCAACGAAGTCGATCTCCTCTTCCGTATTGAAGCGGCCGATGCCGAAGCGAAGCGACGAATGCGCGTCTTCTTCCGTGAGGCCGATGGCGCGCAGCACATGCGACGGCGCAATGGCGGCCGAGGTGCACGCTGAGCCGCTCGAGAGCGCCACATCCTTCAGGCCCATCATCAGCGATTCGCCGTCAACGCCGTGGAAGGTGACGTTGAGGTTGCCGGGAAGGCGGTGTTCCTGGCAGCCGTTGACCTGGATGCGCTCGAGCCCGGCCACCAGCTTTGCCTCGAGGCGGTCCCTCAGAGCGCAGAGGCGCGCGGCTTCCGCCCCCATCTCTTCGGCCGCCAGCGCACAGGCTTTGCCCAGTCCCACAATGGCCGGGACGTTGAGCGTGCCGGAGCGCATGCCGCGCTCGTGGCCGCCGCCGTGCATCTGCTCCGCCACGACGACTTTGGGGCTGCGTCGCCGGACATAGAGAACGCCCACGCCCTTGGGGCCGTAAATCTTGTGCCCGGAGAGCGAGAGCAGATCGATGTTCAGACGGTTGACGTCAACCGGAAGCTTGCCGGCTGCCTGAGCCGCATCGGTGTGGAAGAGGACGCCATGCTTGTGGCAAAGCGCGCCGATCTCGGCGATGGGTTGAATCGTCCCGATTTCGTTATTCGCAAACAGGATGGAGACAAGGAAAGGCTTCGTCTCCTCGATCGCACGGCGCAGGTCGTCGAGCCGGATGCGACCGTCTCCCTGGACCGGCAGGTCCGTGAGGCGGCAACCCTGTTGTTCCAGCCAGTGGCAGGGGTCAAGGACCGCCTTATGCTCGGTAGCCTGGGTGACCAGCGCGACCGATCGGGTGGGATCGGCGGCGCGGGCAGCTTCCACGACGCCTTTGAGCGCGAGGTTGTTGCTCTCCGTGGCGCCGGAGGTGAAGACGATCTCTTTGGGGGTGGCCCCGATCAGGGCGGCAATCTGCGCGCGGGCTTCTTCGACGGCGTGGTCGGCCGTCCAGCCAAAGGCGTGGCTGCGGCTGGCGGCGTTGCCGTAGCGCTCGGTGAGGAACGGCATCATCGCCTCGAGCACCCGCGGGTCCAGCCGCGTGGTGGCGTGATTGTCGAGATAGATGGGCAGGTTCATCGAGGCTGATTCAGGCCGCCGCTACAACTGGATGGTCACGAGGTCGGCATTCCGCCGGGTGCTGACGGCAGAATCGGCGGCCGGCTCCGCCAGATCCGCGATGCTGATGCTGCGGAGCAGGCCGGAGATCGAGTCGTTGACACGCGCCAGTGGTTCTTTGATGGTGCAGCTGGCAGTCAGGTCGCAGGCCGAGGCGCTGGGGCCGCAGGAGGTGATGAACAGCGGGCCGTCGATCGCGTGGATGACCTCAAAAGCAGAGATCTCGCGCGGGTTCCTGAGCAGCGAATAGCCGCCGCTCATGCCGGCGTGGGATTGCAGGATGCCGACCTTCGCCAGCCGCTGCAGGATCTTGGCCAGCAGTTGCGGCGGGATGTGATAGGCCTCGGCAATGTCGCGGGCGCTCAACGAGGCGTCGTTGCGGTGCTCCGCGAGGTATTTCAGGGCCATGAGGCCGTAATCGGCTTTTTTGGTGAGCCTGAGCATAGTTCGCCCGTATAGCAAGTTTACGGCCTAAAGGAAGTGAATTCAATCGAAAGGGGCAGAGGACCCGGAACGGCAATGGCTCAGCCGGCGGAGAGCCGGAGGCGCGTGGCACGGCGCCGGGTGTGAATCACCAGAGCCCCGTGGATGGCGAGGGCGATGCCGAGGCCAACCCCGTGCTCGACCCAGGTGGCGTGGCTGGCGACGCTCTTCCAGAAGGTGAGGACGCTGAGCGGCAGGAAGAGGAGGATCGCGGTCCAGAGACCCGGGTTGTATTTTCGCCAAACGATCAGGCCGACGACGTGGACGACTCCATTGACGGCGATCAGATAAAGCCCGAGGAGGCCCCAGCCGGCTGCGACACAAACGGCAAGGTACAGCGACAGTGCGGTTATACCCCAAACGCCGGGGATATTCGCGACGAGAACCGTGGCTGGGGTGAGCGCATCCACTCCGCCGTAGATCTGCCGATTGACAAAGGTCCGGAAGCGGTCGCCCGTGTGCTCTTCCACCTGGTGCACCATGTAGATGGGCGTCTGGAGGTAGACGAGGAGGACGAAGGTGTTCCACTCCATCCGCACGGCGAGGATCGGCGCGGCGAGCAGGAGCAGCACGCCGAGGACGAGTGCGAGGGCAACCCAGTGGCGCGTGAGCCAGGCGGTGAACATGGCGGAGTCGCAGCGATTGTAGCGCGAGGGGCGGATCTCCCATTCGTTTGCGGATCGGCCGCCAGACTCGGAAATGTCGACGCAAAAGGATTATGGTGGCAGGGTTGGATGAAAGCGAAATGGGGGAAGCGCGGTGAATCGGAGGAATTTTCTGAAAGCGGCGGGGACGGCGACAGCGGGAACACTGCTGAGCACGGGATTGGACGGCACGAGCTACGCGCTGGCGGCGCAGGAGCCGGAGAAGCCGGTCGCGGCCAACGACCATATTCAGATCGCGCTGATCGGCGCGGGCGGCCAGGGGCAGTACGACACCAGCGTAGCCGTTAAGGTTCCGGGCGTGAAGCTGGTTGCCGCGGCCGATTGCTACGACGGCCGGCTCGAACACTGCAAAGAGCTGTGGGGCCAGGATGTCTTCACCACGCGGGATTACAGCGAGATTCTCCAGCGGAAAGACATCGACGCGGTGATCATCGGCACGCCGGACCACTGGCACATGCGCGCTTCGGTGGACGCAATGAAGGCGGGCAAGGACGTTTACTGCGAGAAGCCCATGATCCACCTCTACAGCGACGGGCCGGCGATGATCGAGGCGTCGCGGGCGACGGGGCGAATCCTCCAGGTAGGCAGCCAGCGCGTCAGCTCGATGCTGTATATCAAGGCCAAAGAGCTGCTGGCGTCTGGCGCGATCGGCACGCTGAACATGGTGACCGCGCACTGGGACCGCAATTCGGCCGTCGGAGCGTGGGATTACACAGTGCCTCCCGATGCGTCGACAGAGACGTGCGACTGGCCGCGATTCCTGGGAACCGCGCCGAAGATTCCTTTCAATGGCGAGCACTTCTTCCAGTGGCGGAAGTGGAAGGCCTACGGCAGCGGGGTGGCGGGCGATCTGTTCGTGCACCTGTTCAGCGGCACGCACTTCATCACCGGTTCGAAGGGGCCCACGCGCGCGATGGCCACCGGAGGGCTGCGCTTCTGGAAGGACGGGCGCGACGTGCCCGACGTGATGCTGGGGCTGTTCGACTATCCGGAGGGATTCAACCTGGACCTGCGGGTCAACTTCGTCGATGGCGGCGAGGAGAGCGAGGGGCTGATCTTCACCGGATCGGAAGGAACCATCGAGATCGCGGGAAATACGGTGATCCTGAGCCGGGTGCCGCGCGAGAAGGAGCCGGGGCTGATGATCGGCAGCTTCGCCGATGCGATGCAGCAGCAGATTCTCGCGGCGTATCGCGAGAAGCATCCGCCGGTGAACGCGCTGCGGGAACTGGGCGTGGAGCGGTACATCGCGCCGTACGGCTACAGCGACAGCTACGACCACCTCAAAAACTTCTTCGCCTCGGTGCACAGCCGGCAGCCGGTGGTCGAAGATGCAGTCTTCGGCTTCCGCGCAGCGGGCGCGGCGCTGCTCAGCAATTTGAGCTACGAGCAGAAGAAGGTGGTGGAGTGGGATCCGGTAGAGATGAAGGTCAGGACTTAGGGCAGCTCCCGCACCCAGATATTGCGGAAGCTGATCGGCGGGCTGGGGTCGCCGTGCGCCTGCAGCTTGATGGGCGCGCGGTCGTAGGCCTTGTAGAAGGGCTTGCCGATGTAGAGGGTTTGTCCGGTGAGCTGAAAGTGGTCTTCGACCAGCACGCCGTTGAAGAAGACGGTGGCGTAGGCGGGCGTTTCGAGCGAGCCGTCGGGGTGGAAACGGGGCGCGGTCCAGATCACGTCGTAAGACTGCCATTCGCCCGGCGGCCGGGCGGGGTTCACCAGCGGGATCGCCTCCTTATAAAGGCTGCCCGCCATGCCGTTGACGTAGGTTGAGTTCTTGTACGCATCGAGCACCTGAAGCTCGTAGCCCGCGTCGCCCGGGCCCATGGAGGCGAGGAAGACACCGCTGTTGCCGCGGGCCTGGCCGGAGCCGGTGACGTCCTTCGGGATGCGCCATTCGATGTGGAGCTGGTAGTCGCGGAAGCTGCGGCGCGTCTCGATGTTGCCCGCGTGCTTGTTGACGGTGAGGATGCCGTCCGCCACGACCCACTGCGCCGGACTGTGGTCCTGCGCGGAAACCCACTCGTCTTCATTCCTGCCGTTGAAGAGGACGATCGCGTCGGAGGGCGGCTCGGCATCCGTGGCGCCGGGCGTGACCACGAGCGGGACCGGCTGCCAGATTTCGGTCTCTTCGGGCTTCATGGTGGAGGGCTGCTGGGCAAAGGCGGGAACGACGAGGAGAAGCGCGACGTTCAGGAGAGAGAAGACGGGTCTGCGCATGACGTGTGGAGGATAAACCAGAAAGAGGCAGGGGCCTCGAGAGAAAAGATCAGGGCGTGGGATTCGTCAGCGTGCGGATGTCGGGCCAGACCATCCAGCCTTCGCGGAGCGGCTGGGCTCCTGCGCCTGTGTAGAGTGCGACGGCGGGCTGATTGTCCGAGCGGACATTGACGCAGACGCGAAACGCCTTCTGCTCCACGAACCAGGCCGCCATCCGGTGGAGCAGAGCCCGCGAAAGGCCGCGGCCGCGATGGGCCGCGTCGACGTTGATCCACTCCAGCTCGCCCTCGCAGCCATGGCGGCGGGTGCGATGGCCGGCGACGAATCCGAGGAGGGCTCCATGCTCTTCAGCAACAAACAGGACACGTTCGGGCAGAGCCTGCTGGGGATTCAGGGTTCCGTCGAGATACGCGCGGATGCGCTTCTCCCAGTATTCCCGGGTTTCCCACTCCTGAGCGCGGAGGCCGGCGAGCGTGGGGAGGTCGAGCGGCTGGGCGCGGCGCAGCAGGAGGGATTTCATCTGCCGCGCTCCTTTGGGGAACGGCCCTTCGACCGTGTAGACCTGCATCGGCGGTTCTTCGGTCTCCCACCATCTCATCGCGAGTTCTCCTGCGGCAAATAGCCGGGTCCGCGGAGGACTCTGCCCGGAAGCGCGCCCGTCATTTTGCCGTCGGCGATCACGGGAACTCCGTTGACGAGCACATAGGCCATGCCCTGGGAGAGCTGGTTGGGCTGCTCGTAGGTGGCGAGGTCGCGAATCGTGGCAGGATCGAAGATGACGACATCGGCAGCCATGCCCTGCTTGAGCACGCCGCGGTCGGTGAGCCGCAGGCGCTGCGCCGGGAGCGCGGAGAATTTGCGGATCGCGTCCGGCAGCGTCAGCACGTGCTCCTCGCGGACGTATTTGCGCAGGATGCGCGGGAAGGTGCCGTAGGCGCGCGGGTGCGGATGCTCCCGGCCGAGGAGGCCTTCCGGCGAAGTGCCCTGCGAGTCGTTGTCGATGGAGACCCACGGCTGGCGGAGCGCGAGCACGACGTCCGGCTCGCTCATGGCGAAGACGGCAACCGAGGTAAAGGCGTTGTCTTTGATGAGGAAGTCGCAGAGCGCGTCGATGGGATCTTCGTGCCAGAGCGCTGCGACCTCGGAGAGCCGCTTGCCCTGCAGAGGCACGAGCGCGGGATTCTGCACCACAGCAATCTCGACGGCTTCGGGGCCGGGAATCTCCTGCCACTCGTTGTCCCAGTCGCCGCTCGGTGAGAGCATGTCGCGGCGAATGCGGGCGCGGGTCGCAGGATCCTTGAGCCGCTGGATCAGTGCCGCGTCACCACCGTCATGCGCCCAGGGCGGGATAAAAGCCGAGAAGGTATTGAACCACGCGGTGTAGGCGTAGGTGTTGGCGCTGATATCGATGCCGGAGGCCCGCGCGGCGTCGATTTGCGCGACGATCTGCGGCATCTTCCCCCAGTTGCGCTTGCCGGCGGTTTTGAGGTGCCAGATTTCGACCGGGATATGGGCCTCGCGGCCGATGCGGATGGCCTCGTCGATTGCGGCGGGCTCGCCGTCCCCTTCGCTGCGGATGTGGCTGGCGTAGATGCCGCCGTACTCGGCGGCCACTTTGGCGAGGGCGATCAGCTCATCGGTCTTCGCATACGGAGCCGGCGCGTATTGCAGCGCGGTCGAAAGGCCGACAGCTCCCTGCCGCATCGCCTGGCGGACGAGGTCCTGCATCTGCGCAAGCTGGGGGGGCGTGGGCTGCACATCGCCATCCCCCAACACCATGCGGCGCACGCTGGTGGCGCCGACGTAGCTGGCGAGATTGATGCCCATGCCCTGGCGCTCGAGCCGCGCGAAGTAGCCGCTGAACGTGGTCCAGTCGGGCGTGATTTTGTAGTGATCGTAGTTGGCGCGGTCGGCGGCGATCATGCGGGCGTCGAGCGGCGCAACGGAGTCGCCTTCACCGGTGATCTCGGTGGTGATGCCCTGGTAAATCTTCGAGGGCAGGCGCGGATCGACCAGAATGCCTATCTCAGATTGGCCCAGCATATCGATGAAGCCGGGCGCCACCACCTGGCCGTGCGCGTCGATGGTTCTGCGGCGCGGAGCGGCAGAGAGATTCCCGATGGCGGCAATGCGGCCGTTGCGAATGCCAACGTCGCCGGAATACCAGGGCGATCCCGTCCCATCGACGATGTGCCCGTTGACGATAACGATGTCGTACGGCTGCGCCGCCACCTGCGCCCGAAGCCCTGCGGTCGAGGCCAGCACCAGGACGCACAGCACGCCGATGCGGAGGAAATGTCTCATGGTCCAGGACGATCTCAGAGGGAGGTCGGAAGCGTGCCCGCCATGCTAACACGGCAGTGTGTTTGAATCGAATCATGCCGCCTTTGTGGAAACCGGAGAGCTGGGAAAGGCGCCTCGCCGAGCTGGAAGCGCGTTCGGGAGACCTGAAAGAAGCTCCGCTGCGGCGCGATGTGCGCTCCCTGGGGCTGCTGCTGGGGCGCGTGCTGCGCGAGCAGGCCGGCGAGCCTTTGTACGCCAGGGTGGAAGAGTTGCGGCAGTCAGCCATCCGCCGGCGCGAGGCCCAGGCGCAGGGCGAACTGCGCGAGGCGGAAAACCTGATGCAGATGGCGGTGCTCGCCATCAACGCACTCCCGGTGGAGGAGGCGGACCGGCTGAGCCGCGCCTTCGCCTTCTACTTCGAGCTGATCAATCTCGCCGAGACGAATCACCGCAAGCGGCGGCGGCTGTCGCTGCAGATCAGCGGCGACGCCCGGCGGGAGACGCAGCGCGGCGAGCTGCGCGGAACCCTGCGGGCGATGCGCGAAGCAGGCATCTCGCCGGACAGCGCGCTGGCCTGGCTGCGGCGGATTCTTGTTATCCCGGTGTTCACCGCGCATCCCACCGAAATCGCGCGGCGCTCGGTGCTGATCAAGCGCCGTCGCATGGGAGAATTCCTGGAGAGGCTCGACCGCATCCCCGTTCCCGACGAGGAGCTGACCGCGCTCGAAGAGGCGCTGACCGCGGAGATCACCGCGCTGTGGCAGACCGATGAGGTGCGCAGCCGGCGGCCGGCTGTGGCCGATGAAATCCGCATGGGGCTGGATTACTACGACGTATCGCTCTTCGACACGCTGCCCGGGCTCTATGAAGAGGTCCGCTCGGCGCTGAAGAGCGAATACGGCCTGGACCTGGAGCTGGCCGAACTGCCGCTGCTGCTGCGCTTCGGATCGTGGATCGGCGGAGACCGCGACGGCAATCCGTTCGTCACGCCGGAGGTAACGCGCCAGTCGATTCTGGCAGCCCGGGCGCGGCTGCTGGACACCTACGACGAACGGCTGCAGCAAGCCATCGATCTGCTGACCACCAGCGCGCAGCAGTTGCCGGTAAGCGCGGAGCTGGCCGCGCGGCTCGCCGGTTTCGAGGCGGAACTGCGAACCAGCGCCGAAGCGGCTTTTGGCGCGCGCTTCGAGTTCGAGACCTACCGCCGCTACCTGGTCTGCGTCCGGGCGCGGATTCGCCGCACCGCGGGAAAAACCGACGCCGATCCGGAAATGGCGGAGTCGGCCCTGGGCGGCTTGTCGCCCTATTGCTCGGCAGCGGATTTCCTCGATGACCTGGAGAT
>JBAUGH010000631.1:0-3744 GCA_049679565.1 Acidobacteriaceae bacterium | reverse complement strand
TCTCGGTCAGCTCGACACGGGGAGCATTACCGGCACGGCGAAGGATCCTTCCGGCGCGGTCATCTCGGCAGCGAAGATCACGCTGACCAACCAGGCGACGGGAGCCAAAGTTATCACCCAATCGACGTCGACGGGAGATTACACGTTCAGCGATCTGACGCCGGGAACCTACCGGATCCAGGCGGAAGCGAGCGGGTTCAAGAACTATGTGGTGGAGGGAATCGTAGTGCACGTGCAGCAGGTGCTCACGGTGGATCTGCCGCTGGCCACGGGGAGCGTGCAGCAGCAGGTGACGGTGACGGCGGCGCCGCCGCTGCTGCAGGCGCAGAACGCGGCGATCGGACAGACGATCACCAACGAGACGGTGAACGACCTGCCGCTGGCCACGCGCGACTGGGGCTCACTGGCGCAGCTTTCGGCCGGAGTGGCGGCGGCACCGCCGGGGGGAGTGACGGCCGATTCGGGGACGTCGGAGAGCGCGTACTTCTCGGTGAACGGGACGAGCGTCTGGCAGAACGACTTCCGTCTGGACGGGATCAACGACAACATTGAAATTTATGGCGGGAACTACACGCTGACGAATGCGGCGATCGTTCCGCCGCCGGACGCGATTGAGGAATTCAAACTGCAGTCCGGCGATTTCAACGCGGAGTTCGGGCATTCGACGGGCGGGGTGGTCAACGCGGAACTGAAGTCGGGGACGAACCAGCTGCACGGGGTTCTGTGGGAATACGCGCGCAACAACGATCTGAACGCCAACTACTTCTTCAATACGAAGAATGGGGCGCCGCTGCCGATTCCTTCCTATCACCAGAACCTGTTCGGGGTGACGGCGGGGGGCCCGGTGCTGATCCCGCACGTGATCAACGGGCGCGATCGGCTGTTCTGGTTCTTCGACTACCAGGGTGGGCGGTACGTACTGCCGACACCGGCGGGGGGGGAGACGGTACCGACGGCGGGGATGGTCAGCAGCGGATTCACAAACCTGCAGGACAACATCACCTACAACAGCGGGACGGCCACCGATGCGCTGGGGCGGACGTTCCCGCACGGAACGATTCTGGATCCGGCAACGACGCGGCAATTGCCTTCGACCGGGGTGGACCCCGTGACCGGGCTGACGGGCACGGCAGGATCGTATGTGCGCGATCCTTTCTATAACTGCTCGACCAGCAGCTGTCCGACTTTTGTGGGGAACAACACGACGAACTTCGCCACTCCGACGCAGGAGGCGCTGCTGAACATTATTCCGACTTCGCGGCTGGATCCCAACGCGGTGAAGCTGCTCGGCGTCTATCCGGCGCCGCTCGGATCGGGACTGGTGAATAACTACTCCAGCTATGTGCCGATCGAGGGCAAGAATACCAATACTTACGACATCCGGATCGACGCCAACATCAGCCCGAACAACAGCCTGTTCGGGGTCTACGATCGCAGCCTGTTTGCGGTGACGGTGCCGTCGAATCTACCCGGGGTGGCGGTGGGCGAGACGGGCGGGCGCAACGACAGTCTGCCGGCCTACGCGTGGGCGGTGGGTTACACGCATCTGTTCACGCCGACGCTGACCACGGACATGCACGTGGGCATGGTGCACAGCGATAAGCTGCAGCAGTCATTCTACGGCGACCAGTTCGGGATTCCGGCGCAATACGGGATCCAGGGCGTGCAGCAGGTGGCGAACAACGGCGGCCTGCCGCCGATCACCATCAATGGACTGACGCACCTCGGGGTGGGCAATTACACACCGACGCTGCAGTATGTGTGGAGCCTGGAAGGGGTAGACGATGTGACGAAGGTGTGGCGGAATCACACCTTCAAGACGGGGATCCAGATCGACGATCTGGAAGCGAACATCTCGCAGCCGCCGCAGGGGCGGGGCGACTTCAATTTCAACGGCCAGTACACCGATATTCCGAACAAGAACAGCAGCCTCAACGGGATCGGCGACCTGCTGATTACGCCAACGGCCTCGACCGAGCCGGGCGGCGTCAACGACGTTGGGGGGATGAGCAGTTTCTCCGGCTCGAACATTGCCGCGACCGACGATCACCGCTGGTACTGGGGCGCGTACGGGCAGGACGACTGGAAGGTGACGCCGGGCCTGACCCTGAACCTCGGGGTGCGCTGGGACTACTTCACGCCGTATGCGGAGATCAACGGACGGCAGGCGAACTTTGTAGCAAGCGGAGGGAACGGGGCGACGGGCATCTATTACATGCCGAACAAGGGGTGTTCGGTAGGTCGCTCGGCGGCCTTCAACACCCTGCTGGCGTCGAGCAACATCAGCCTGGACTGCGTTTCCAGCATGACCCTGGGCAGCGCGCAAAAAGCGAACTTTGCGCCGCGGGTGGGATTCGCGGCCAGCGTTCTGCCGAGCCTGGTGATCCGCGGCGGATTTGGGACAGCGTACGGAGCGCTGGGCAATCTGGGCTACGGCGGGACGCTGGGAACCAATTATCCATTCGTATATGTGCAGACCTTCCCCAGCCCGGATTCGCAGCACCCGCTGTTGATGCCGAATGGGCAGGCGGCGACGATGGAGCAGTCGTTTGCGCAATACAATTTCCAGGATCCGACGGTCAGCAGCGGAGCGGGCCTGAATCTGTACGGACGGCAAGAGAACTTCCAGACGCCGCTGGTGCAGACGGAAAACCTGACAGCGCAGTACATGATCACGCAGCACGATTCACTGCAGGCCGGCTACGTGGGGACGCAGGGCCGGCATCTGGACAATCTGGGCTACAACAACGGCAACACGGAGATTCTGCCTCCGGGCGCGAACCCGCAGAACTACATCCCGTACCCGAGTTTTGCCCGCAACGCGACCTACGAGACGACCAACGCGACCAGCAGCTACAACTCGCTGCAGTCGACGTTTGAGCACCAGATGCGAGGGGGATTGTATCTGCTGGCGAACTACACCTACAGCAAGTGCATGAGCGACCAGCACACGCAGGCGGACACCAACCAGCAATACCGGGCGGAATGGCTGCCGAACTTCGGCATCAAGGGCGACCGCGCGCTGTGCGACAGCGATGCCACCCACCTGGTGCACGTAGCCGGCACTTACAACCTGCCGTTTGGGCGCGGGCAGGAGTTTGGAACCGGCATGAACCGGGCGGAGGATGCGTTGCTGGGAGGGTGGATCATCAACTTCTTCTACACGCATGAGAGCGGGCAGCCGTTTACGGTTTCGTGCCCGACGGCAACCACGGCCGATTTCGGATGCTTTGCGGACCTGACAGGGCAGAGCCTTTACTCCGGACCGCACAACGTGACGCAATGGCTGAATCCCGCGGCGTTTGCCGAGCCGCCGGCGGCTACGGCGATCGGCCAGACGGACTACTCACCGCTGGGTGGCGAGCAGGAACAGGCGCGCGGACCGAACTTCAGCAACCTGGATTCGTCCATCCTGAAGAACTTCACGATCCATGAGGCGGTGAAGCTGCAGTTCCGGGCGGAGGCGTTCAATACGACGAACACGCCGCCGTTCGGCCAGCCGACCAGCCAGCTGAACTTCACGACGGCGAAGTTCAGCTCGATTACGAGCACGAAAAACAGCAATGAGAACAACGGAGCGCGCACGCTGCAGCTGGCGCTGAAGCTCTTCTACTAATGTAATTTGCTGTAGCCGCCTTGTGGGGTTTTCCTTCTCCTCCCTTTCTCCCGCTATGGATTTGCAGGGGGAGGGAGGGGAAAAATCGGCTGGCGGAGGCGTGGAAAAGAGGCCCAGAGAAAAGCAAC
>JBAUGH010000630.1:0-2800 GCA_049679565.1 Acidobacteriaceae bacterium | reverse complement strand
AAGCTACGACATGCACATCTCCATTTTAAAAGTGGAAGTGGTAGCGAACCTCGCCGTAAATCTGACGCGGATCATTTTCGTGGAAGCCGCCGAAGGTAAGGCTGTTGTCGAGCAGCACCCGGGTGTTGGCAATGTTGGTGGCGTTCAGGTCGGCGGACCAGGCTTCGCCGAACGATTTGCCCAGCGCCAGATCGCAGGTGGTGTGGCCGGGCAGGTAGTCGCCGGTGTAGGGCGACGGCGGATCGGAGTAGCCGTTGGAGAATCCTGAACCGTAGTAGATGTTGACCGAAGCGTAGGCCTGCTTCGGCAGATGGCCGTCGAAGCCGAGGTTGAGGGTGTTGCGCTGATCGTGGTCCAGAGCCGAATAGCCGGGAGCCACCGCGCAGCCCGGCGAGTTGGCCGGATAGCAGATCAGGCCTCCTGTAACCGGGCCAATCTGCTGCGCGATCTGGTTGGAGTAGGCGAGGTGCGCCTGGCCGAAGCGCCACAGGTGTGGCGACCGCAGGGTCAGTTCCCAGGCCTGGATCAGCGCACCCTGCACGGTGACGGGAATGAAGACGTCCGACTCGCCAATGTTGCTGTGATCGAGGAAATTGTTAGCGCGGGTCTGGAAGGTGTCGGCGTCGAGCAGCCATCCACGCCACGGAATCTCGAGACCGAACTGGTGCTCTTCGTCGCGCTCGCCCCGGAGCGGCACGAAGCTGGTGTTGGTGGACTGCGCGTAAGCAAGCGCCGGGCCGGAGATGCTGGTGAGCGGCGGCGGCTGGTAGAAGTGGCCGTAGAAGCCGCGCAGCACCCAGCCAAGTCTGGGGATCTGGACGGCCATGCCGATGCGGGGGTAAATCGCGTCTTCGGAGATGGAGCCCTGGAAGTGGGTCTGGCGCTCGCCGCCGATCAGGGTCAGCCACGAGGTGGGGCGGTAATTGTCCTCGATGAAGGCCTCTTCGACCCCGCCGTTGACGATGGAGGTTTCGGAGAAGTTGGGGGCGCTCCCGTCATTGAAGACCGCGGCAAAGAGATCGTTCTCGTGCTGATCGTATCCGTAGAAACCGCCTTTGAGGCTGTTGCGCGCGACGCTGGTGGAGAAGTATGCCTGCCCGCCGGTGTACTGGCCGGTTTGCCGGGCGTTGGTTGCTGAGGGAAGATCGTTGGGATTCGGTTGATAGTTGGCGTCGTTGTAGTGGTAGAAGGGCGAGACTTCAAACAGCGTCGACGAGCTGAGGGTATGAATCCAGGAAAAAGTAGAGAAGCCGTCGGTTTCGTGATCGCCGTCGCGCAGAGCGGAGGTGTCGTAGAGCTGGTTCTCCCAGTCGTTGGGGTTGGGGTCGTAAGGGATCTGATAGTAGTCGGTGCGGAGCTGCGAAACCGAACGAAACTGGTCGTGGGGGTCGTGGTTGTAGATCAGAGAGCCAAAGCCCCCGTACCCGTTGGAGGCGTCGTGGACGGGCGTCTCGATAGGGGCCATGAGGCCGTAGTTGCTGCGATCGCCGTTGGCCGCGACGAACCAGGCGAAACGCTCGGAGTGATCTCCAAAGCTGATCTGGTCGTCGGTCTGGTCGAAGTTGCCGAAGCTGGCAACGAATTCGCCCTCGCGGTTCATCTCGAACCCGGTGCGCGGGATCGCGTTGAACATGCCGTAGGTGCGGTCGCCGAGGTCGGCGTTATAGCTGCCGCGGTCGATCTCCAGGGTGTCGATATCGCGCGGGTCGATCTGCGGCCCGACGTTGGCGGCGATGTTCGTGTTGGGGATGGGCACGCCGTCGATCATCCAGTTCAACTCGTGGCCGCCGCGCATGTGCAGCATGTCATGCGTCATGTAGGCGCCCGGCGTGAAGTCGGTGATCATGGCCAGCGAGTTGGTGCGGTCCGCGCCCGGAGTCTCGGTGATGTCCGACCGGCTGATCATGGTGGTGGGCGTCACCGAGTCCGGATTTGCCATGTCCTCCTCCGCATGAACGACCGCCGTCTGCCGCACCGAACCGACTTCCAGGGGGAAATGCAGGATCTCGGCGGCGTTCGAGGTGACGTCAAGGGTTTGCTGGGTGGCGCCGAATCCCTCGGCGGACACGGTGATGATATACACGCCGGGCGGCACCGCCGGAATGGAGAAATAGCCATCGGCGTTGCTGGAAACGGTGAAAGTAAGAGCGGAATGGGCCGCGCGCAAAGTAATATGCGCGCCCTGGATGGGGCGATGGGTGGGGTCATGCACGATGCCCTGCACCTGACCGAGCAGAGCGGCATAGACCAGCGGCGCGGCCAGCAGGGCCGCGAGGGCGGGCAACATCTTACGCAGCATCAGAGGCTCCTGGAGAAAAGCTCGCTAATGTAACCGTTATCGTTACAAAAGAAGACGGCGCAGCATCGGGCCGCGGAGGGTCGTCCTTTATGTACGGTTATGCGGCGAGCGTTGCAGGAGGGCCGCGCTTGGGCCGGGTGCGGTCGGCGGAGATGCGATAGCCGGCTTCCGCCTCGCGGACGATGCCGGCCAGACAGGCCGAGCTGTTGATCGCCGCGGCACTCTGGCGGAAGAAAACATGCGGCAGCATCAGCGGCGCATGCGTGAACGGCGAGTACGGGCACTTCTCCGAAACCACGACGTAGCCGGAGGGCACGTTGACCAGCCCCATCCCAGCCATCGCCATCGCGCAGTGATGCTTGCCGTTGCGCCGGCAGCAGGCCGGCAGCTGCGATTCGTCGGGGCCGGACGCGAACAGTGGCGCGATCAGCGGGAAGCTGAAGACAAGCAACAGCAGCGCGGCTGGGGCGCGTCGCATCAGGTCCATCTTAACAACAAACA
>JBAUGH010000629.1:0-1635 GCA_049679565.1 Acidobacteriaceae bacterium | reverse complement strand
GTGAAACCCTTCACACAGGTAGTCTCCGCCGCGCCGAATCCATTACACTCAGCGCTTTAAGGAATCCTCGCCCCATGCAGACCCTCCTGCAAAATGCCACTCTCGTCGACGCCGCCTGGCCCCAGCCGCGCGAGGGCCATCTGCTCGTCGAAGACGGCGTCATCCGCGATCTCAACGCCGCCTCCTTCTCTCCCGATTGCCAGGTCGTCGACCTCCGCGGACAAACCGTTCTCCCCGGCCTCATCGACTCCCACGTCCACGTCATGGCATCCATGATGGACCTCGCCGCCAATGCCCTGCTCCCCGCGCCCCTCGCGGTCCTCCGCGCCGTGCCGATTTTGCGTGGCATGCTCGAACGCGGCTTCACCACCGTCCGCGACACCGGCGGCGCGCATCCCGCCCTCGCCGAAGCCATCGCTCAGGGACTCGCTCCCGGCCCCCGCCTCTTCACCTGCGGCAAAGCCCTCTCCAAAACCGGAGGCCACTCCGACGCCCGCGCCCGGCACGACACCCACGATACCAACCGCTGGTCTGCAAATGCCGGAGCCCTTGGCCGCATTGCCGATGGCATCGACCAGCTCCGCCTCGCCTGCCGCCAGCAGCTCCGCGAAGGCGCATCCTTTATCAAGATCATGGGCAGCGGCGGTGTCGCCAGCCCCACCGACCCCATCCACTGGTACGGCTACACGCCCGACGAAATCCGCGCAGCCGTCGAAGAGTGTCGCGACGCCCACACCTACGTCGCCGCCCACGTCTACACCCCCGACACCATCACCCGTGCCATCGACTGCGGCGTTCATTCCCTCGAGCACTGCAACAACATCGACGCGGCAGCCGCGCGCCGCGCCGCCGAAGCCCATGCCGTCGCCGTCCCCACCCTCGTCACTTACGAAGCGCTCGCCCAGGATGGCCCGTCCCTCGGCCTGCCTCCCGCCTCTATCGCCAAAATCGAAAACGTCCGCCGCTCCGGCCTCGAAAGCCTCTCCATCCTCCGCGACGCCGGCGTCACCATGGCTTTCGGAACCGATCTCCTCGGCCCCACCCACATCCGCCAGAACGAAGAGTTCGCTATCCGCGCCCGTGTTCTCGCCGCGCGCGACATTCTCGCAAGCGCCACCACCATCGGCGCAAAACTCTGCGGCATGGAAGGCCGCCTCGGCGCCCTCGCCCCCGGCGCCATCGCCGACCTCCTCGTCGTCCAGGGCAATCCCCTCGACGACATCGCCCTCCTCGCCCACCCCGAAAAGAATCTCCTCCTTGTCATGAAGGAAGGCGTCATCCACCTCCGTCAATCGCTCTGAACGAACCGGCCGTACCCCCGCAAGTTCCGATTCACACATGGTTGTTTACAGTGCCTCCGATTGGGAGGTACGATGGCCGCCACTCCAACCCTGGGTATCTCCCCCATACCCTGCCCCAATCCCACGGAAACACAGGAGGCCCCAATGTCAGTCCGCTCCAGCGCTACCCGTCCTTTCCGGCTGCTCCTCGCCGGACTCGCCGCGCTCTCCATCGTCGCTCTCGCTCACCCGGCTTCAGCCGCCACCCTCTGCGTCAACCCCGACGGCAAGCATGGCTGCAGCTCCACCATCGGCGCAGCCGTCTCGGCCGCGTCCCCCGGCGACGTCATCCAGG
>JBAUGH010000628.1:0-1547 GCA_049679565.1 Acidobacteriaceae bacterium | reverse complement strand
CAAAAACGTCCGCCGCGAAACCGGGTCGATCCATTCCGACGCCTGCGAGGGGAATTCCTGGTTCACCAGCTCGGCGAATTCCGGCGCATCCGCCAGCTCATCCACCGACCGCCAGAATTTCTTCCCCTTCTGCCCCGCCAGCTTCGCCCGCACTTCGTCGAGGGTCAGCGGTTTTTGAGCTTCAATCTTCACCAGGCCGTTCGCGCTCCCGTTCACTTCGATTACCTGCTCCTCAACCTGAGCTTCCCGCGCAGCCGCCGGCTCCGTACCCTGCACCCTGTACTCCGTGCCTTCGCTCTTGTTCATCGGTGACAAACCTCGCAGCTCGTCAGCTCACGCGGATTCCGAATGTCGTAGTGCTGGATCAAAAACTGCCCCAGCGCCTGCTGGCTCGTGAACTTGGTGTAGTGCAGCCCGGCCGGCAACAGCACCGGCTCGGTATCCTCGCTGCCGATCTGCGTCCCCGGCACCTGCGCCTGGGAATGCAATCCCGGCAGCGCCTGCGCCAGCGAAGCCATCTGCACCTCGCCGCCTGGCGGCGTCTCCGTGCAGGTCACGCTCTCCGCCGTGGGCGTGCCCGTCTTCACATCCTCCGACGCGCACCATACCGGATTCAGCTCCGACGCCCCTTTCCACGCCATGTTGTAAATCTCGCTCGTCGGCCGCAGATTCTTCGCCGGATTCCGGTGGCAGTTCAGACACCACTCCATCTGCAGCGAGTTCTGCATATACATGATGGGCATCTCGTCCACCCGCCCGTGACACGTCGAGCAGCCGATCCCCTTGTTCACGTGAATTTCATGGTTGAAGAAGACGAAGTCCGGCAGATCGTGCACCCGCGTCCACGTAATCGACTCGCCCGTCGCCCAGCTGTGCCGCACCGGCTCCAGCAGATCCGCGTCCGTCCAGATCTGCGCGTGGCAGTTCATGCACGTCTTTGTCGGAGGAATGCCCGCGTAACTCGATTCCTCCACCGTCGTGTGACAGTACTGGCACTGCAGGCCCAGTCCCTCCACGTGATGCTTGTGACTGAAGGGCACCGGCTGATCCGCTCGCTGTCCCTGGCGCGTCACCCATGGCGATCGCTGCAGTTCGTCGAGTGTCAGCCCCAGGGCGATAATCAACAGCCCCGTCAAAATCAGGCTCATCCGGGCCAGCGCGTTCGAGCTGCGGTCAAAAATCTGCGGCATGAATGCGTCCTGCTTCTCCTCGAAAATCGCTTCAGGTTGAGAGCGCTTGAGAACCTGTTGGGTAAAAGCCGACGCGATCGGGAATCATTTGCCGGCCTCAGACGAAACTAGAGTTGTCCCATGCTGCCCTCCAGGACGCAGAACTCAGCCTCGCGGCCTCGCTCGTATGCCCTGGGTGAGTTTTGATTGTCTTCTGGATCACAACCGATTGTGACCTGCATCACAAAACCTGTCGCAAAAAAGAACTATAGCGGCACTTTGCCTTCAGGCGCAAGCCACCCGGCCCCGGGTGAATTTTTTTTTTGATCGCATCGCGCAGCGCCACCCGCCATCATGCGCCGGCTGGCTGTGCCAACC
>JBAUGH010000627.1:0-5908 GCA_049679565.1 Acidobacteriaceae bacterium | reverse complement strand
AAGCGGCGGTGGACCGGTGTCGCTCGTCTGCCCGCTCGTCTGCCCCTGCCCGTTGGCCGGCGCCTGCCCGTTCCCCGGCGCGTTGGGATCGCCGCGCGACGGCAGCCGCTCCGCGAGAATGTCGGAGGCCTTCTGTTCCGCATCGCTCAGATCCTGCTGCATCTGCGCCGGCATTTGATCGCCGGTGCTGGTGATCACCAGCACCTCATCCAGCCGCGCCAGATTCGCCGCCGGCTTGATCAGCACGCTCACCAGCGTCCCGTCAGGATCGGGAACGATGCGGTCGACGGTGCCGACCGCCAGCCCCCGCGGATAGATCGCGTCGCCCCCGCTGGTCAGCACCGGCTCCCCATGCTGGATGCGCTCGTCCGGCGAGACATTCACGATCTCCGGCTGGCCCCAGCTGTTGCCCCGCAGCACCCCGCGAATCCGCGTCTTCTCAAGGATCACCCCCGCCCCGCTCGTCTGGTCGGAGATTTCCAGTACCTGGCTGGTGTGGCCGAAGACGTCCCGCGTCTTGCCCACGATCCCGTCCGGAGTGATGACCGGCATGTCCGGGCGAATGCCGTCCTCCGAGCCCTTGTCGATCAGCAGCACCTGCGACTGCTCCGTGCCGGAGCTACCCACCACCTGCGCAGCCACTGTCTTATAAACGTATTTCTCCTGGAAGCCCAGCAGCGACTGCAGCCGCTGTCCCTGACGGGCGTCTTCGGCCAGCGATTCTTCTTCCAGCCGCACATTGTCGAGTTGCGCTTTGAGCGCCTTGTTCTGCTGGCGGACGTGGATCAGGTCGATGTAGTTCGTCCACAGACCGCCGATGCCGCCGCCCGTGGCCCGCAGCAGCCGCTCCGGCGGCGTCACGATGCCCACCACCCACGACCGGATCAGCCGCACGCTGCCCTTATCGGCGGGGCTCTGCGTCGGAACGCGCACCTGCACCGCCAGGCCGATGACCTGCGCCACCAGCACGGCAATCAGCACCAGGGCGTTGCGGTAACGGCTGAAAAACGATTCCATGAAGGGCCTGTCCTACCCGGCGCGGCCGAAGCAATTCCCGCGAAGAGGTTGCCCGAAGGCTCGGTTGACGCGGCTTTCCATCGAAGAACGCCGCCCAGAACCAATCTTAATGGGACACAGCATCGCTGGTTTTGCTTTAACCGTCGATCTTGATCTTGCGCAGCAGACGGAAGTCGCTCAGCATCTTGCCGGTGCCCAGCACCACGCTGGCCAGAGGATCGTCGGCGATCGAAACCGGCAGCCCGGTCTCCTCGCGTATGCGCTTGTCGAGGTTCTTGATGAGCGCCCCGCCGCCCGTCAGCACAATGCCGCGGTCGCTGATGTCGGCGCTCAGCTCGGGAGGCGTCCGCTCCAGCGCCACGCGGATGGCGTTGAGAATGGTGGCGATGCACTCCCCCAGCGCCTCGCGGATCTCCCCGTCGTCGATGGTAATGGTCTTGGGCACGCCCTCGATCAGATTGCGCCCCTTGATTTCCATGGTCAGCGGCTTGTCCAGCGGATACGCCGATCCGAGGTCGATCTTGATCTGCTCCGCGGTGCGCTCCCCGATCAGCAGGTTATATTTCCGCTTCAGATAATTCATGATGGCTTCGTCCATCTGATTGCCGGCCATGCGAACCGACCGCGAATAGACGATGCCGGAGAGCGAGATGACGGCGATATCCGTGGTGCCGCCGCCGATGTCGACCACCATGTTGCCGCTCGGTTCAGTGATGGGCAGCCCGGCGCCGATGGCGGCCACCATCGCCTGCTCCACCAGAAATACCTCGCTGGCCTTGGCGCGATAGGCCGAGTCCTCGACCGCCCGCTTTTCCACCTGGGTGATCTCCGAAGGCACCCCGATCACGATCCGCGGATGCACCAGCATCTTGCGATTGTGCGCCTTCTGGATGAAGTAATTCAGCATCTTCTCGGTGACTTTGAAGTCGGCGATCACGCCGTCCTTCATGGGCTTGATGGCCACGATATTGCCGGGCGTGCGCCCCAGCATCTCCTTGGCTTCCTTGCCCACCGCTTCCACTTCACCGGTGTTTTTGTTGATGGCTACGATCGACGGCTCGTTGACGACAATGCCTTTGTTGGCCGCGAAAACGAGCGTGTTCGCAGTGCCCAGATCGATGGCCAGATCGTTGGAAAAGACACTGAACAGCGATCGCCAACCATGCGATCGGGAGGAACGCGGGTGATATCCATTCGATGACATCGAAGAAATAGCTTTTCCGAGAGGAACTCTCTTGTATTGTAAGGCTTCTTCAGCCTCACCGCGGCTCCCATCCCCACAATATCCCCCGAAAGCGGCACAGCATGAGAGGAAAGCGGCGGCGGGAACCTCCGCCGACAATGGCACGGTCGGGGCAGGCGCGGAAAACCACCCCCGGAGATTCCCTTCCGCCCCGCAACACATCCGCCTCGCTTCCGTTATCCTGAATTGTTTTCTTTGAGACTGTTATTCGAGAAAGGCTCGGCGATGGCCGCAAAAACATATCAGAACCTCATCGGGGGCCGTTCGGTTCCCTCCCGCTCCGGCAAGACCTTCCTGAACATCAACCCCGCCAACCGGGAAGACATCGTCGGAGAGTTCCAGGCCTCGGAAGCCGCCGACGTGGACGCCGCCGTGACCGCAGCCGCCGAAGCCTGGAAGACCTGGCGCCTGACCCCCGCTCCTCAGCGCGCCGCCGTTCTCTACCGCGCCGGCCAGATCCTGATGGAGCGCAAGGAGCAGTACGCCCGCGATATGACCCGCGAGATGGGCAAGGTGCTGGCCGAGACCCGCGGCGACGTGCAGGAAGCCATCGACACCGCCTTCTACATGGCCGGCGAAGGCCGCCGCCTCTTCGGCCAGACCACCCCCGCGGAGCTGCCCAACAAATTCGCCATGTCCGTCCGCATGCCGGTGGGCGTCTGCGGCATGATCGCGCCGTGGAATTTCCCCATGGCCATCCCCTCCTGGAAGCTGCTGCCCGCGCTGGTCTGCGGCAACACCTGCGTCATCAAACCTGCCAACGACACGCCCCTCTCCACCATCAACCTGGCCCAGGCGCTGGTCGATGCCGGCGCGCCCCCGGGAGTCGTCAATGTCGTCACCGGCGCAGGATCGGTCGTGGGGACCCGCCTCGTCGAGCACCCCGGCGTCGCCGCCATTTCCTTTACCGGCTCCTCGGAAGTCGGCCGCCAGGTAGGCCAGTCCGCCGCCGGCCACTTCAAGCCCTGCTCGCTGGAGATGGGTGGCAAGAATGCCATGATCGTCCTCGAAGACGCCAACCTCGACCTCGCCCTCGACGGCGCTCTCTGGGGAGCCTTCGGCACCACCGGCCAGCGCTGCACCGCAACCAGCCGCATCATCCTGCACCGTGACATCGCAAAGCAGTTCACCGACAAGCTGGTCCAGCGGGCGCAAGCCCTCAAGGTCGGCGACGGCCTCGATGAATCCGTCCAGGTCGGCCCGCAGGTCAACCACTCGCAGATCGAGACCTCCATCCGCTACTGCGAGATCGCGCAGAAAGAAGGAGCAAAGCTCCTCACCGGCGGCAAAGCGCTCACCGAAGGCGCGTATGCGAAAGGCCACTTCTTTGCGCCAACCATCTTCGCCGGCGTCAAGTCGGGGATGCGCATCGCCCAGGAAGAAGTCTTCGGCCCGGTGCTCAGCCTGCTCGAGTGCTCCAGCTTCGACGAGGCGATCGAAATCTCCAACGGCATCCAGTACGGGCTCTCGACCGCGATCTACACCCGCGACGTGAACAAGGCCTTCCGCGCGGTGCGCGATCTGGAGGCGGGCATCACCTACGTCAACGCCCCCACTATCGGAGCCGAAGTGCATCTGCCCTTCGGTGGCGTGAAGCAGACCGGCAACGGCCATCGCGAAGGCGGCACCGGCGCCATCGACTTCTACTCCACCTGGAAGTCGGTGTACTTCGATTATTCGGACAAGCTGCAGCGGGCGCAGATCGACACGGGAGAGTAGATCACCGATACTTGCTATCTAACGGCAAGCGAGCTGCAGGCGACCAGACCATGCAATCACGATTGAAAAAAATACCGAAACTCCCGACCGAAGCCGCGGAGCGCGCCTTCTGGGAATCCCACGACAGCACTCCGTTCATCGACTGGAGTCAGGCGCAGGCCGTTTCCCTCCCCAACCTGCAACCCGCGAAACGAGCGCCCAAAAAGAATTTCGCCCCGCCCGCTTCGCGTTGACATCTTCAGGCCGCGATGTTTTAGCATGATGCTTCGGGCCTCCTGGAAAGATGCGCGCACCACAAGTCTGCGCTTGTCACTCTGGCGGAATACAATCTGAAGTTGCTTCCCTCTTGCCGCTTCAGCAGTCCATACCTTTAGTCAGACGATGATTACTGTTAACGACCTGACCAAGAAATACGCCCGCGCCACCGCCGTCGATCACATCTCCTTCTCCGTAGACAAAGGCCAGATTGTCGGATTTCTCGGCCCCAACGGCGCCGGCAAAACCACCACCATGCGCATGCTCACCTGCTTCTTCCCGCCCACCGCGGGATCGGCCACGGTGGCCGGCTTCGATGTCTTCGACCAGCCGCTGGAGGTGAAAAAACACATCGGCTATCTGCCCGAAGCCCCGCCCCTCTATCTCGAAATGGAGACGGTCGAGTATCTGCGCTTCGTCGGTCGGCTCAAGGGCCTCAAAGGCCCGGAGCTCGAAAAGCGCGTCGCTTATGTCTGCGATCGCTGCGCCATCGCAGACGTGAAAATGAAGCTGATGGGCAAGCTCTCCAAAGGCTACCGGCAGCGCGTGGGACTGGCCCAGGCCATCATCCACAACCCTGACGTGCTCATCCTCGACGAGCCCACCGCCGGCCTCGATCCCAAGCAGATCAACGAGACCCGCGACCTGATCAAGAGCCTCGCCGGCGACCACACCATCATCCTCAGCACCCATATTCTCCCGGAAGTGGAGCAGACCTGCGAGCAGGTCATCATCATCAATAAAGGCAAGCTGGTCGCAACCGACTCCGTGCACAACCTGCAGGAGCGGGCCCGCGGCGCCGAGTCCATCCTGCTGGAGGTTGCCGCCCGGGGAACGCCGCTGGCCATACCAGCCGTGCAGACGCGGCTGGAGACGATCGGCGGTGTCAGTCGCGTCACGGTGAAGCAGCAGTTCGACGGCAGCGCGGTCTTCGAGGTGGAAAGCAGGAAAGGACAGCTGGTGCGCGGCGATCTGGCCCGCGCCGTCGTCGAGTCCGGCTGGGACCTGAACGAGCTTCGCCCCGCCGCCATGAGCCTCGAGGAAATCTTCCTCCAGCTCACCGGCGCCGACCCGGCAAACGACGCGGCCGAACCCCCAGCCACTCCGCTACCCCCTGCCGCTGAAGAATCCGCTCCGGAGGCCAACGCGTGAGAAATCTCTGGATTATCTGCCGCCGCGAACTGAACGGCTACTTCTCTTCCCCCATCGCGTGGCTGCTGCTCACCATGTACAGCGTCATCTTCGGCTTCTTCTTCTGGAACTATCTGGGCGACTTCGTGGTGGAAGGCATGGAAGCCCAGATGATGGGCCAGATGTCACCGATGAACGTGAACGAGCAGATTATCCGCCCCCTGCTGGCCAACACCAGCTTTCTCGGGCTGTTCTTTATCCCGCTCATCACCATGCGGCTATTTGCCGAGGAGAAGCGGTCGGGCACCATCGAACTGCTCGCCACCTCTCCCATCCGCGACACCGAGATCATCATCGGCAAGTGGCTGGCGGCGACCATCATGTATTGCTGGCTGCTCATCTATGCCGGCATCAACTTCGCCTTCCTCTTCCGCTACGGCAATCCCGACTGGAAACCGATGATGGTCGGCTACCTCGGTCTGCTGCTGCAGGCCGCCGGCATGCTGGCCATCGGCACGTTCATCTCCACGCTGACCAAAAACC
>JBAUGH010000626.1:0-1996 GCA_049679565.1 Acidobacteriaceae bacterium | reverse complement strand
TCCGCCGCGGCGGAGGCCTTGTCTCTCGGGGCCGCTCGGCAGCTACCTCGTGGCCGGCTGCTCCGTCTTGGCGTATTTGCGGCGGAAGCGCTCGACGCGGCCCGCGGTATCGACCAGCTTTTGCTTGCCGGTGAAGAACGGGTGACAGTTCGAGCAGATTTCCGCGTGGATGTCGCCCTTGTGCGTGGACTTGGTGGCAAAGCTGTTGCCGCACGCGCAGACGACGCGAATCTCGTGGTAGTTCGGATGAATTCCCTCTTTGGGCATGACGCTTGTTTTCAGACCTTTCCTGCGATGTTCCTATTTTACCGTGAACCGGCCAATTGGCCAACGCGGTGGGTTGGATGTGCGGGCCCCCCTCAGGGATTCAGGACGTGGAGGCGATCCCGCTCCGGCGTCCGGGGCCTTGCAGCCATGCGGCCACGTCCGCAGCGTTCCGGTCCGGCGGAAAGACCGGATAGAAGACGCGCTCGATAAGGCCGTCGCGGAGGACGAGGGTCAGCCGCTTCAGCAGGGTCATGCCATGGGTCGCGAAAGTGGGCAGGCGGAGAGCCTGGGTGAGCCGGAGCTGCTCGTCGGACAGAATGGGAAACGGCAGGTGGAGGCGCTCGGCCAACTCCTGCTGATACGCCGTCTCCTGGGTGGAAAGGCCGAAGAGGTGATCGACGCCGAGGGCCTGGAATTCCGCGAAGAGGTCGCGGAAGGCGCAGGTCTGGGGGGTGCAGCCGCGTGCGCCGGGAATCAAATCCCACCCTTCAGGATTGGGCTCGCCCGGCCGGCCGGTGCGCGGATAGGCGAAGAGGACCGTGCTTCCGGCGAGCGCGGACAGGTCGATGGCGGGTCCGCTTGTAGCGGCGAGCGCGATCGAGGGCAGCTTCATTCCCGGCAAATGACGAGCCGCTCCGTCGTCTTCGGGAGCCGGGAGCGTGGACCAGTCGGGCGCGGCGATGGAGGACATGCAAGACAGCGTATAGCGTGGAGCGGACAGCGTACAGAGGCGTGCCGCCTCTAGCGGGTCTCCGGCGACCGGGGATAGTAGCCCACCAGAAGCAGGAGTCCGGCGACGAAGAATGCCGCGCTGAACCAGGGCGGACGGGCGTCGAGCATCCTGAAGACAAATCCGAACAGCACGATGCTCATCGCCGCGGCAAAGCCTAATACTTGCGCAACCGTCCAGGCGGCCTGTGCGGCGGCCTTTTCGCCGCGCATCGACTGTTCCTGAGACCTCGCCAATATTTTGCTGCGAAGAGCTCCGATGAAGACGATGTCGACCGCTCCGACGGCAGCCAGGATCCAACTGAGAGCGGCAGCCGGCGTGGGATGCGGCGGCGGCGTGAGGATGCGGGCAATGAAAACGATGCAGCAGGCCGCGCAAAGAAAGGCAGCCCATATCAGCCGGGCGGTCTGCAGGGTCATGGGCTTCGGGGTGCGCCGGGGTGCGCCGATCATCGGGCTGGGTCGTGGGCCCGCAATTCGGCCACGATTTCCCCTGCCGCCTTCCGCGCCTCGTCTTCGCGATCCGGCGGAAACGAGATGGCTCCGACGCGCGCGTGGCCGCCGCCTCCGTAGCGTTCGCAGATGGCCGCCAGATTCAGCATGTCTTCCGGCTTGACCCTGGTCCAGGGATTGGAGCCGACCGCGACCTTGGTCCGGAAGCTGGACTTCGATAACCCGATCGAGTAAGTAGCTTCAGGATGAAGGTAGTACGGAATGAACTTGTTGTATCCCTCGAGAGGATGATCGGTGATATCGAAGTAAATGGTTCCCTGCTTCGACTCGGCCCGCGAGCGGATGAGGTCGAGGGCGCGCTGGTGGCGCTCGAGCAGCGGCGGCAGCAGGCTCGCCACCCAGGGCTGATCGAGCACCTGCTGCAGGGACATTTGGGTGAGCAAGGGAATGAGCCGCGGCACGAACTCCGGATCCTGCGAGGACTCGATGATTAAGGTCAGCTTCATGGCCGGCTCGGGCATTTCCACTGCCTGGCGAGGGCTTTCGT
>JBAUGH010000625.1:0-6404 GCA_049679565.1 Acidobacteriaceae bacterium | reverse complement strand
GCCCACCACCAGCAGCCGGTTCACGGAGTCGGCCAGCTCGGCGTTGCCGTGAAAGGCATCCAGCAGGAAGATTCGCCCGCTGCTGTGGAGGGTGCGCGCGACCCAGATGGTGAGAACGATGCTGATGGCTAAGTAGCTGAAATAGCAGCCGGTAATGTACATAAGCTCCCCTTTTCCGCGTTATTTGAACGCGTTCAAATACAACATACGGTCATCCGGCTGCCTGTCAAGATCTTTTTGAACACGTTCATAACTGTCCACAAACATACCCGGCACATCGCCGCAAAGGGGCAACCGGGACGGAATACCCGGGGCGCGGATCCGCGCCGCTTTCAGACGGAGTTGAGAGGTTGCCGCCCCTATCGCCGGGTGAGCCGTTCAGCGGAGGGCGCGGGAGCGGCGGTGGCGGCCATCTTCTCGACGACTGCGGCCATGGGGAGCGCCATCGGGGAGGCAGCCACCTCCACGGCCCGAGGAGCCAGCGGCGCCCACGGGAGCCAATCCTCGACGGCGTAGTGTTTGGGGAAGTTCACCTGCGCGCCGCTCTCGAGCACGGTTTCGTGAATGAAAGCCCCGTTGGGAATCTCGCGGACCCAGCGGCCCAGCGGCAGGCCCCAGCGGCCTTTGCGGCGGCGGGGGAAGAGCTCCGCCAGCCACCACGCGCCGGTAAGGGACTTGTGCTGGATGGCTTTCGGATCGGGCTTCACATAAGCGGGCAGGGCGGGCGGCGGAGTGGCGCGGCCCAGCACGATCTCCGCGCGCTGGTTATCGACTTCTAATCCCAGGGCGGAGGCTTCGACCAGCATCCATTCGAACGCGATCTTGGAGAGGCCGGCCTCACTTTCGGTGTAGCTGCCGCCCACGTCGGAATGGACGCCGGTGAACCAGACCTGGCGGATGTCCTGGCCGGGATAATCGCCTACGGGGGGCAGAGCCGGGCCCCACAGGTTGTCCTGGAAGCAGCAGCGCTTCTCGTGGATCGAAACCGCGTGGCGTCCGTAGCGAATGATGGGGTTCTGGCCGTTGAAGCGCAGATTGATGGGCGAGTTCACCCAGCCGTAGGAACTGACCGTGTCCCATACGCCGCAGAAGTAGACTTCGACTTCGCGCGAGAAGGCGTACTTGAAGGCCTCTTCCGGCGGAAAGGTCGTTTCCTGGGTGGCGAGCCCTTTGGTCAGCTTGCGGAACATTTGCAGCACGTAAGGGATCAGCTGCTCATTGCCCGGTTCCAGCAGTCCGTAGACGTGGAGCAGGCTGCCGATGGCGCGGGCGGTGTAGGAACCCCGGCTGAAGCCGAAGAGGAAGATGCGGTCGCCTGCCTGATAGGTCTCCATCAGGTAGCGGTAGGCGTCGCCGACATTGTCCAGCAGCCCGGAGCCAAAGGCCAGGCCCATGGTTTTGGTCCAGAATTTCTCGAATGGCCCGCGCGCGTTGGGCGAGCCCATGGTGCCCAGGCCAGGGTGGTAATAGGCAATTTGTCCGGGGCCGATGACGAGGGTGTTGTACAGCTTGACGACATTCGAGTCGGTTGCCGGCTGGCGGAAATCGTTGCCGGTGCCGTCGCAGCAAATCACGATGTTCTTCGGCATGGCGAGCCTCGTGCGCGCGCATCGGCCATGCCAGTAAGGCGCAGGGGGCCCGGTCCGATGCCACAGGCGATCTCAGAGCCTCTTTCCTGATTCTGCGAAGAAACAGGACCGCGCTCCTCTGCACGTTCAGGACAGATGCTCCAGCGCACCCACTATACCCGGTTCTCCGGCGGTTTCGGGAGAGAAAGGAAAGCGGCATGACGCCAGTCACCGCCATGGGCAACAGGGGCCGGGAACGGCCTTCGAGAGAGAAAAAGGCGGTTCGGCGGACTAGCCCGGGGGCCAGTGCATCTGCCGGCCGCCGAGGATGTGCAGGTGGAGGTGGTCGACGGTTTGGCCGCCTTCCGCTCCCGTGCTGATGGCCACGCGGTAGCCTTTGCCGAGGCCCTGCGCGCGCGCGATCTCCCCAGCGGCCATCAACAGATGCCCCAGCAGCGGCTCATCCTGCGGTTCCGCGTGGGCCAGCGAAGCCAGGTGCTTCTTTGGCACCACGAGGATGTGGGTGGGAGCCTTGGGGTCGATGTCGTGGAAGGCGTAGACCCGGTCATCCTCCCACACCTTCTTTGAGGGGATCTGGCCGGCCACGATCTTGCAGAAGATGCAGTCCACGCTGCGCCTCTTGAGGGGGAGAGAATCAAAACTTGAAGTAGACGCCCACCATCGGCTCGGAGGTGACGCGGTAGGTGTCGGTGGTCAGCGCCGCCTGGCCGAAGTCCGGGGTTTTGTAGTAGACGCCGCGATACTCGAAGCGCAGCCCGATATGGCTGGTGAGCAGCGGATAGTTGATGCCGGCGCCGAAGTTGATGCCCGGGCGCGCCTGCCATGGGACGTTCTGCCCGCCGTTGAGCGAGGGAGAGAAAACCACCGCGCTGACTCCGGCAATGGCAAAGGGCTCGATGCCGAGCGCCGTGATCCCATGCACGTAATACGATCCGCCGAACTCGTGCAGGTTGTGCTGCACGCCGAAGGGCTGGCCGCTGTAGTTGTCGGTGAAGCGGGTGTACTGGTAGCTCCCATCGTAGCCCAGCCACCAGTGAAAGCTGTGCCGGAAGCTGGCCGACCCGCCCAGAGACCTGGTGGCGCTGTCGCTGATGCCGTTCCCGCTGGTGCTCTGCGTGAACTGGTAGAAGCCGCCGACGGAGATGTCGTCGTTCCGGAGCGCGTTCTGCGCCCGGGCAGCGGGGGCGGCGAGCCCGACGAGAAGAAGAGCGCCCAGCGCGGCCATACACGAACCTGCAATCCTGCGAACACCCATGCGTACGGGAACCTCCAGTTCCAAACTCGTCCAGTTCCATAGTAATGAACCGGAGGGGGAAGCAGCGGATGTGGGATGGAAAGAACCACTCAAATGCATGAGGCTTCAGTCCTGCTGGTGCAGAAGGGACTGCGCTTCACCCGCTGAGCCCTCCCATTCACCCCCTCGAATCCCCGCCTGAGTGCCGATTTTCGCCATTCGGCCTGGTTCCGTTCCGCTATTGACGGTCGGGCATCTAATCTGGCAGAGGTAAAGTCCTGGCAGAGAGTTACTTATCTGGTTCCAGGCAGCTCCGCACCGACATCCTGTAACACTCTGGAGATTTCAGCCATGTCAAAAGCCGTTAAGTACGTAGAGCGCGCTGTGACCCTCACGGCCCAGGGGGCCTGGACCGTTTTCGAGAAGCTGAACGGCATCCGTCCCAACCCCTCCTTCACGCCGAAGTGGTCCGATAAGCCGCTGCTGAAATCCTGGCAGAAGGAAAAGCCGCCCCTCGGCTGGCCGCGCACCACCGATTCGCTCTGTCCGAAGTGCGTGCCCGAGATTCGCCAGCAGATCATCGACGGCAAGCTGCCCCACGAGATCCTGCTCAACGAGAAGGTGGGCGAGATCAAGGCGCAGATCATCGAGCGCGACGGCAAGATCCTGATGGTGAAGGATTGCCCCAAGCACGGCCACTTCGAAGACGTGATGTCGATCGACACGGCGTTCTTCAAGCACCTCGAGGAAGTCTTCCCCGGCCGCGACATCCGCGCCCACAACGACGACAAGCTGCACAACCACGGCTCTTCGACCGTGACCCATGGCCGCGGCTCGGTGCTGACCATCGATCTGACCAACCGCTGCAACATGATGTGCGATCCATGCTTCATGGACGCCAACCAGGTCGGCTTCGTGCACGAGCTGACGTGGGAAGAAATCAAGACCATGCTGGACAACGCCATCACCATCAAGCCGAAGCGGCAGATGAGCGTCCAGTTCTCGGGCGGTGAGCCGACGCTGTCGCCGTACTTCCTCGACGCGGTCGCCTACTCGCGCAAGGTGGGCTACAACTCGGTGCAGGCTGCGACCAACGGTATCGAGTTTGCGAAGTCGAAGGAGCTGTGCCGCGCGGCTGCCGAAGCCGGCCTGCGCTACGCCTACCTGCAGTTCGACGGCATCGGCAACGCGGCCAACTCGCACCGCAAGGTCGGCAACCTGTTCGACGTGAAGCTGCAGGCCATCCATAACCTGCACGAAGCCGGCGTGGACATCGTCCCGGTGACGACCATCATCAACGGCATCAACAACGAGCAGGTGGGTCACATCATCCAGTTCGCGCTGGATAATCCCAAGAAGATCAACTTCCTCAGCTTCCAGCCGGTCAGCTTTACCGGCCGCGACGAAGCGGTGACCGATGAGCGCCGCACCGCACAGCGCTACACGTTGAGCCACATGGCCCACGACGTGAAGAACCAGACCGGGCTCGGCGAGCCGACCCGCGACTGGTTCCCCATCAGCTTTATGAGCACCTTCTCGGACTGGGCGGATCTGGTGCACGGGCCGAACCATGAATGGGGCCAGCTGAGCTGCGGATGCCACCCGAACTGCGGCATCGGCATGGCGCTGATGATCGACAAGGAAACCAAGGAAGCGGTTCCGGTGACCGCGTTTCTGAATGCCGATCGCCTGGCGAAGGACATGGCGAAGATCAACGACGCCGCCCGCGGCAAGACCCTCTCCGTCGTCGGAGCGGCGCTCTCGCTGCTGCGCAACTACGATCCGACCAAGTCGCCCACCCACTTCCGCATCACCGACCTGCTGCAGAAGTTCGACAAGTGCTTCGGCGCCACCGGCCGCAACTACGGCAAGGTGACCGGCGACCGCACCATGGCGGACATCGAGCAGCGCCGCGCCGATCGCTGGAACTTCCTGTTCATCGCCGGCATGTGGTTCCAGGACCTGTTCAACTACGACTTCCGGCGCACCGAGCAGTGCATCATTCCCTACGCGACGCAGGAAGGCGAGATCAGCTTCTGCGCGTACAACACCGGTGTGGGCTGGCGGAACATCATCGAGAAGATGCACATGACCGCGACCCTGACCAAGTGGTACGACGAGCACGGGCGGCACGAAATCTTTGCCGGCGGCAAGAAGGTCGGCATGGAGTCGTCGCAGCACACGCTGGTCCTCAACAAGGAGCACGTCGACGCTGCCGCCAACAACTCGCTGGATAAGCTGGGCATCGCCAAGAATGCGCGCGAAGAGAAGATGCGCGCTCGCGAAGCGAAGCTGAAGACAGATGCCGAGAATGCGCGCATGGCCAAGCTCTACCGCGAGCACGTCCTTGGGGAAAAGCCGGTCGAAGGGCTGGTCTCCATCGACTCGATCGCGCCGGCCAAGCCCGTCGCGCAAGCGGAAACCGGTGAACCCGTCATGGGCGACTAGGGACTCGCCGTCCAGGCGGAAGCGCCTGCGGCACAAGGGATACCACCTGCCAATCTGCCTGGTGGGGCCCAGCACGACTCGAAGGCCACTCGGAAACGAGTGGCCTTTGTGTTTCTGCAGCGTTGATCCCGGGACACCGCTCGCTCCCGATGCACGCGCGGTATAGTCGTGATGGATCCGTCGCACTTCTTTGAACATCCACTCCGCAGAGGAGCTTTATATGGCTGAAAAGGCATCTGGCTTCGTTACGGTTCTGTTTGAATGCACCGCGAAACCCGGCAAAGAAGAAGAACTGCGCAGCGTCATCGCCGGCCTCGTCACCCTACCCGCAGCGAGCCAGTCTGCATCACCTACGAATTCCATACCGTCGAAGGCAAGCCCGGCACATTCATCGCCTTTGAACAGTGGGTCAGCCAGGAGGCGCTCGACGCCCACGTGAAGACCGCGCCCCTCCAGGCCTTCATCGCGCGCAGCGGCGAGTTGCTGCAGGCGCCGTTCGAGAGTGGCCTGCGGCCGCTCCATCCGCTCTGGCCGCAACCAAAGTAACCGCGCGGGGCGCACTGGGACGGCAGTTCGCTCCTGTTCGTTGGCTAGAATGAGTCCAACTGCCATGCACAGACTGGTCCGCGCCGTTTTCTGGCCGCTTTCTCTTTCGCTGGCGCTGGCTGCGCCGGCGTTCGCGCAGTTTTCCAATCCTGAATCGCAGACTACGGCGGTGCATAACGCGGCGGCTCTGCGTCCGCCTGCGGGAGCCCGGGTCGCCATCGTCGAATTCGAGGACCTGGAGTGCCCGGACTGCGCCGCTGCGAATCCGGTAGTCAAAGAGGCGGTGGAGAAATACCACGTCCCCTGGGTGCGCCACGACTTCCCGCTGCCCTTCCACACCTGGAGCTTTGACGCTGCGGTGAACGCGCGCTGGTTCGATACAAAGTCAAAGAAGCTGGGCGACGACTATCGCGACGCGGTCTTTGCCGCGCAGCCGACGATCCTGTCGCAGGACGATCTGCGAAAATTCACGATGCAGTTCGCCGGGGAGCACAAGGTTTCGTTTCCGTTCGTGGTCGATCCCCAGGGAAGGCTTGCCGAACTGGTCAAAGCCGACTATGCCCTCGGGCAGAGCGTCGGCATCCAGC
>JBAUGH010000624.1:0-2479 GCA_049679565.1 Acidobacteriaceae bacterium | reverse complement strand
GGCAAAATCCGCACGTGGGATGCGCCTGAGATCGCATCGATCAATCGCGGTGTCTCTCTGCCCCACCACGCGATCATGCCCGTCCATCGCTCCGACGGGTCAGGGGACACCTTCGTCTTCACCCAGTTTCTTACCTTCGCCACGTGTGCATCGGGGGAAAGTGACGACCCTGCGTGCCGCGGCACCTGGGGAAACACCATCGCCTACGGCACATCGGTGTCCTGGCCGTCGGTAGGTGGCGCTCTGACGGGGAATGGCAATCAGGGCGTGCTGCAGACTCTCTCCCGGACGCCGTATGCCGTCGGCTATCTTGGCGCCAGCTTCGAAGACCAGGCAAACAAAGCTGGCCTGGTTACCGCCATGCTTCAGAATCAGGCCGGCAATTTCCTGCTCCCGACCCCGGCCACCGTCACCGCTGCCGCCGCCGAACTCACCCCGCGCACGCCTCCTGACGAGCGCCTCACCCTGGTCTTTGCCCCCGGATCCAATTCCTATCCACTCATCAACTACGAATACGCCCTGGTGTGGGACAAGCAGCCGAACCCACAGATGGCCTCCGCCGTCAGTGCCTTCCTGCTGTGGTGCATCTCGCCGCAGGGTGGTAGTGCGGCCGGCTTTCTCGACCCCGTGCATTTCATCGCCCTGCCCACATCGATTCGTGCACGCAGCGAGCTTCAGATCGCCAAAATCCAGTAGGCGGGAGCAGCTGAAGGCCCAGTAGATTCCCGCCGAGTCATCGCTCGAGGAAACGCCATGCCAAATGTTGCCAACATCTCGCCCGCTGAACGCCGCACCGTGCAGGACTATATCGATGAGCGCCCCATGTGGCCCGACGGAACCCATCTGCCCGGCGTGCCCATGACCACCATGCAGAAACGCATCTGGATGCTGGCCGCCGCCGGCAAGTTCTTCGAGGGCTTCGTCGTCTTCATGACCGGCGTCGCTGTGCCGCTTATTGCCCGCCAGTTCCAGATCGCCCCCGCCCAGAAGGGCTTCGTGACCGCCGCAACCCTCGGCGGCATCCTCGTCGGGGCCGTCGGCCTCGGTAGCCTGTCGGACTACTTCGGCCGCAAGTCGATGTTCATCGTCGAGATGATCATCTTCACCGCCTTCCTCGGCGCGGCCGTTTTCTGCACCAGCTTCATCTCCCTGGTGTTTTGTCTCTTCGGACTCGGCGTCGCCCTCGGCTGCGACTATCCCACCGCTCACATGATCATCTCCGAGAGCATCCCCAGTACCAGCCGCGGACGCCTCGTTCTCGCCGCCTTCGCTTTCCAGGCTGTCGGCGCCCTGGGCGGCGCCCTCGTCGGCTATGCGGTTCTGGTCGCCGTGCCCAATCTCGATGCCTGGCGCTGGATGTTCGCCACCGCCGTCATCCCCGCCCTGCTCGTCACCATCGGCCGCTTCTACGTCACCGAGAGCGCCACCTGGCTCCACACCCGCGGCTCCATCGAACGCGCCCAGCAGGCCGCCCGCCGCCTGCTGCTGCGCAAGCCGCAATATCCCTCCGACATTGTCCTCGCCCAACAGGCTGCCGCCGACGGCCACTCCCACGGCAACGGCTCGTTCCTCTCCCTGTTCAACAAACGCTACCGCCGCGCCACCATCCTCGCCTCCGTGCCCTGGTTCCTGCAGGATCTCAGCACTTACGGCATTGGCATCTTCACCCCCACCATCCTCGCCGCCGCCATCGGCCACAAAGCCGAGCACGTCCGCAGCATGAGCGACCTCATCTCCAACGCCACCCTGGCGGCGCGGGGAGACGCCATGATCACGGTGCTCCTCATCATCGGCATCGCCTTCGCCGTTCTCCTCGCCGACAAGCTCGGCCGCATCCGCCTGCAGATTTTCGGCTTCATCGGCTGCGCCGTCGGCCTGTTTCTCGCCTCGCTCTCCGTCGACTTCAGCGGCAGTCTGAAAATCATCCTCATCTTTGCCGGCTTCATGCTCTTCGACTTCATGACCAACCTCGGTCCGAACGCGCAGACCTACCTGCTCGCCGGCGAGGTTTTCCCCACCGCCATCCGCGGCAAGGGCGCGGGCTTCGCCGCCGGCTTCGCGAAGATCGGCGCCGTCGCTACCGCCTTCCTTTTCCCCATCCTGCTGGTCAGCATCGGCACCCGATTCCTGCTCTACGGCCTGGTCGTCGCATCGCTGCTCGGAGCTGTGGTCACCTGGATGTATCGAATCGAAACGACCGGCGTGAATCTCGATCGTATTGGCGAAGCGGCAGACGAGACGGAACAGACCAGGGCCGTCGCTTGATCGCGAGGGCTCGCGACAGATCGAGGACGGGCTAAATTCCCGTCCCCTGCGCGCCCCCCCCCAACCGGCCAGATCGCTTACGCTGCGCTGGATCGTAATGCGATCCGCTCGTAACCCAATCTCCGTTGCCGCAAACAGTCAGTATGGAGTGACCGGCGCCGATGCGCTGATCGTGGGTTAGGCTGTGTGTTTATCAGGACACGCAGTTCAGAGC
>JBAUGH010000623.1:0-4323 GCA_049679565.1 Acidobacteriaceae bacterium | reverse complement strand
GCCGCCGCGGGCTCCGGTGGCGGTGCAGTTGAGGGCAGCGGCAGCACAGGCGAAATCGAGGGTTCGATCGAGGGCCCACTGCTGCAGGAGGCCGTAGATAAATCCGGCGTGGAAGATGTCGCCGGCGCCGGTGGTATCGACGACGTCGACGCGCCAGGCGGGGCGATAGCAGAAGGCGCTGCCATCCCAGGCGAGTACGCCGTCGCGACCGAGCGTGGCGGCGGTGAGGCGACAACCGAACTGCTTGCGGATGAGGGGCAGCGAGTCGCGGAGGTCGGGGTTGCCGGTGATTTTGCCGGGGATATCGCGGCTGACGATGAGGTAGTCGACGTTTTCGATGAGCCGCTCGACGCCGGGATAGAGCTCGTCGAGATCGGCGATGACCGGGATGCCGGCTTCGCGCGCCCAGCGGGCAGCGACGATGGCGGCTTCAGTATCGTGGCCATCGAGATGGACGGCGCGGGCCTCCGCGATCCATTCCTTTTTGAGGTCTTCGGGGCGGAGGGTGAGGCGGTTGTCGCGCTGCCAGAGGACGGTACGTTCTCCCGAGTCCTCGACAAGGATGAAGGCGCGCTGGCTGGTGCAGCCGGGAGCGGTGAGCAGGCGGGTTTCGACGCCGGCGGAGTGGAATGCGGCGCGATGGAGGTTGGCGGCGTCATCGTCGCCCAGCTTGCCGACATAGCGGGTGCGCAGGCCCCAGCTCTGGCAGGCGACCATGGCGGTGGCAACCTGACCGCCAGGCAGGACGGAGGCGGAGCGGATTTCGACCTTTGATCCGGACTCGGGAAAGAGCGAGAGGGGAATGACGGTATCGGTGGCGTTGAGGCCAACGCCCACCACATCGATGGATGCCGGAGTCTTCTTCAACGGGATAGTCCCAATGTAAACGGAAGCCGGGGGAATTCCAAAGCGGCGGTCATGCGAAGCGGGTCCTTTTCCAGAGCATCCACCCGGCGGCGAAGAGAACGGCGAGAAGAATGACGGAGAGGGCGATGGCGAACGGAGTGTGCAGGGCCAGCTGAGGAACGCGAACGGAGCGGGCCGCCCAGACAAAGACAGCCAGGGCGGCGGCCATAATGGCGAAGTCCCACCAGCGGCGCGGCTCGCCGGCGACAGGCTCGCTGCCTTCCTGAGCGCGCAGGGTTTGGTGGAGGTCGAGGTCGTAGCGATCGCACTCGCGGCGGACGGCGCGCACGCAGGAGGCGGATTCGGCGGGGGAGACGCCAGCGCCGGCGATGAGCATGGCGCCCAGGATCATGATGCCGGAGGCGGCAAGAGCGAGGAGGCGGGTGGAGGCGGGGACGTGGGAGAGCTCGCCAAAAACGAGCACGCCCCAGGCGAATCCCCAGAGCTGATTGGTGTTGGAGAGAGGGATGGCGCGGCTGATGCCGATGTATTTGGTCGCGTACTGCTGAAAGAGGTCGCCGATAACCCAGCAGAATCCGCCGAGCAGCAGCCACAGCAGGGAAGGCCGCAGGGCGTGCACCTCGTGGCTGAGGGTATGGAGGCCGCCGGGCAGCATCGTGCCGAGGAAGAGCATGGCGCCGACTTCACCGAAGGTGAAGATGGTGACAAAGGAGAGGGGATTGATGCCGGTGAGGTAGGCCTTGCGATAGGGGACGTACATAGTGCCCCAGAGCAGGCCGGCGCCGAGGGCGGCAGCAATTCCTTTGAGGGCAAGGCTGGGCGAACCGGCCAGCGCATGGACGGAGAGGACGGAGAGCAGGACCGATCCGCCGACGATGGCGGTGGCGCCGCCGAGAACGCGGGCCCAGCTTGCGGGGGATGCGCCGTCGAGCTCATGAAAGAGGGCCCAGCCCCAGAAGATGCCGATGAGGCTGTTGGTGTTCCAGAGGGGAAACGCGATGGAGAGGCCGACATCGCGGATGGCGAAGATGGTGAGGGTATTGGCGACGGCCCACAGCGATCCGGCGAGGATGGCCCAGAGGATGAGGTGGGGGCGAAGGCGCAGGTCGCGCAGGACACCGCGGGTTCCTTTGAGCATGACGGGAAGCGTCCAGCGGGCAAGGAAGACGCCGATGACCATGCAGAAGGAGATGGCAAAGGGCGAATCGCTGGAGGCGACGAGGCGGGCAGGGGCTTCGGCTGCACCCAGCCACGCTCCGGCGGCAAAGGCACAGACGGTGCCGAGGCCGTAGCGGGCAAAGGGCGCGGGAACCGGGGATGCCGGGTTCGATTCCGGAGGGGGCGTGGGAACGGGCGATCGTTGGGTGACGGGTTTGGAAATCAAGCCTGGCTCCGCTCCAGCCTCTCGGGTCTTCTCTCCGTGCCAGCTGCGGCTGACCCGCTACCAGTCGATCGCAGCGGGGAAAAACTCGGCGATCAGATCTTCGTAGTACGGACGCAGCTCCTTGAGCTGCGGCTTGGCGGAGCCTTTGGAATAGAGATCGTAGGGGTTGAATTTCGAGACCCACGCGAACATTTCTTCGTCGTGTGGTGACATAAGGTGACGGTAGGCTCCGTGGCGATGGGCGGGATAGAAGGAGTGATAGCGGAGCATGTACTGCGCCGGTTCGGGAAGATATTTCTTCGTGACGCGATAGATGTATTCGTCGTGACCCCAGGAGAGGTGGATGTTTTCGAGGCCGCAGTGCGGCTCATAGACGCCGCAGACGGTTTGGTATTCGGGGACGGCGGAATCGGGATTGGCGGAAAAGAAGTTGTGGAAGACGATCTGATCGGACCAGGCGCAGCCGACGGGGAAGGTGTCGCCGACCACGGCCCACTGGGGCTCGCCGTAGAGGCAGAGGACTTTGCCGAGGTCGTGGAGGAAGCCGGCGAGGACGAACCAGCGGGGATGGCCGTCGGCGCGAATGGCTTCCGAGGTCTGGGTGAGGTGCTCGATCTGCGACAGGTCGGTGTCGGGATCGCTTTCGTCGACGAGGGTGTTGAGATAATCCGCGGCTTCCCATATGCTGCGTTTGCCGCGCGACAGGGAGCCGTACTCGCGCTCCTTCTGGAGCACGAAGGCGAGGGTTTGCCAGGTGTGGTTCTGGCGGTAGAACTCGGCGATCGGCGAGTTGGTTTCGCGTTCGAAATTGCGGAAGTCGGACTGCTCGCGGCCCTCGCGATAGCGACCGGCGACATAGTCATCCCATTCTTCGAGGTGCCTGAGGGGTTGCTGCGCCAGGTTGGGTTCGGTGCTCATGGATGACCTCCGCCGATCGTGGAAAGGCTCATACTTTATCGCTAACGTTTACCATTCGGGTGACAGGCCACGCAAGTGCTTTGGGGAAACGCATGGCAACGGCAGCGATGAGTCCTGAGCGAGTATACTGCGAATCTTCGGAGGCACGATGCTGCGCGCGATCCTGACGGACAGTCACTTCTGGCTACCCCTGGGGGTGCTGCTTCTGGGGGTCGCGCTTCTGGCGCACCTGGCCTAATCCGCCCTCCGCGGCTGCACCGGCGACAGAGGAGGCGCGGACCAGCAGGCGGGGCTCAAGACAAATCTGCTGCGGCGTCCGGCCGCTGTCTTTCATCAGGTCGAGGGCGAGCAGGCCGGCGCGTTCGCCGAGCTGTCCGGTGGACTGATCGATGGAGGAGAGAGGGATGCGGAGGTAGCGGGAGTAGCGGATATTGCCGCATCCGACAAAGGCGATGTCGCGGGGGATGCTGAGGCCGGCTTCGAGAGCTGCCTCGATGGCGCCGATGGCGGTGAGGTCGTTGTAGCAGAAGACGGCATCGGGGCGGGCTTTGCGGCGCAGGAGCTGGCGCATGGCGCGATAGCCGGCAGTTTCCCCGGCCTCTTCGACGCGCGGGTTGGCAATGAGAAAGCCGCGGGGAATCTCGCGGCGGCGCTCGGCGAGGGCAGCGCGGTAGCCGCGGGCGCGATCGATGCCGGGCGACAGCTCGGGACCGGCGATGTGGGCGATGCGGGAACGGCCGGTGGCCAGCAGATGGCGGGTGGCCAGCAGGCCGGCGCGATAATCGTCGGTGCCCACGAAGCTGGCGCGCAGGTGAGGAAAATTGCGGTCGATGAGGATGAAGGGTGTGCGCTGATCCTCGACGCCGTAGAAGCCTCTGAGCGCGGTCTGGCAGGAGGCGATGAGCAGGACATCGACGCCACGGGCGAGCACAGTGCGGATTTCTTCCTGCTCGATTTCGGGATCTTCTTCCGAAGAGGCGAGGATGAGGCCGTACTGATGGCGGCGCAGGACTCCGTTGAGGGCTTTGGCGAACTCGGCGAAGAAGGGATGGAGGAGGTCGGGGACGACGAGGCCGACGATGCTGGTTCGGCCGCTGGCGAGGCCGCGGGCCAGCAGATTGGGCCGGTAGTTGAGCTCGGCCATGCGTTTGAGC
>JBAUGH010000622.1:0-4081 GCA_049679565.1 Acidobacteriaceae bacterium | reverse complement strand
TCCGCTGGCTGCGGTACAGCTGAAAAGAACAGCCGGGAGTGGCGATTTCGCTGAGCGTCAGCTGCTCATGGCTGTCGCGGGCTTGAGAGCGAGTGCGGTCCGGGACGCGTTGTCGGAGCTCCATCCGTTAGCAAAACTGGCCATCGGGTCGGGCGACGGCTCGCCCAGCAGGTATCCCTGGGCTTCGTCGGCGCCGAGCGATCTGGCCAGGCTGAGGTGCTCGATGGTATCGACGCCCTCGACGATCACCTTCATTCCGAGGTCGTGGGCAAGCGTCAGGATGGAGTGGACGAAGGTGCGGGTCTCGCGGCGTTCGACGAGGTCGTTGACGAAGGAGCGATCGAGCTTGAGGGCGTCGAAGGCCAGCTTGGGCAGGTAGCTGAGGCAGGAGTAGCCGGTGCCGAAGTCGTCGACCGCGATGGAGACGCCCATGCGGTGGAAGCGCTGCATCATCTCGGATGCCCGTTCGATGCCGGCGACGGTAGCCGATTCGGTCAGTTCCAGCTGGAGAAGGCTGGGGTGCAGGCCGGTGCGATGGAGGATGCCGGCCACCTCCTCGAAGAACGAGTCGCGGGCGAACTGCACGGTGGAGACATTGACCCCGATCTGGATCGGCCGGCCGGCGATTTCCTGCCACTTGAGGGCCTCGGCGCAGGCCCGCTCCATGATGTAGGTGCCGAGGGAGAGGATCAGGCCGCTTTCTTCGGCAACCGGAATGAAGCTGGCGGGGCTGATGCGGCCGAGAGTGGGATGAGTCCAGCGGGCGAGGGCTTCGAAGCGAACGATGGCGTTGGAAGCGATGTCGTATTCCGGCTGGTAGTGAACGGAAATCTCGCCTCGGGCCATGGCATATTGCAGTTCGCGCTCGAGGGTGAGGCGCTCGCGCGCGGCCGTGCCCAGATCGTCGCTGTACTGGACGATGCTGTTGCGACCCTTTCTCCTGGCGGCATAAAGGGCGCAGCCGGCTTGCTGGATGAGCTGGCCCTGTTCCCGGCCATCGGGGAAGAAGCTGATGCCGATGCAGACGCCCACCTGGATGGTTTGACCGGCGATTTCAAAGGGGGCGCTGAGCGCTTCGAGCAGGCCGCTGGCAGCGGTCTGGGCGTCCCTGCGGTCGCGAATCTGGTCGAGCACCACGGCAAACTCGTCGCCTCCCTGGCGGGCGATGGTGTCGGATTCGCGAAAGCGGGCGGTGAGGCGCAGAGCGACCTGGGCCAGGAGCGCGTCTCCCACTCCGTGGCCGAAGCTGTCATTGACGAGCTTGAAGCCGTCGAGATCGGCGCAGATCAGGCCAACGATTCGCTGCTCGCGGCGCGCCCTGGCGATGGACTGGCTGAGCCGGTCGGCCAGCAGGCGGCGGTTAGGAAGACCGGTCAGATCGTCGATGAGGGCGAGATGCTGCAGTCTCTGCTCAAATTCCCTGCGGTTAAAGTATCGCCGCTGGATTTCCGCGAGCATGGCATTGAATCCGATGCTGAGGGGGGCAACTTCAGCAGCGCGGTGTACCGGAACCTCTCCCTCGAAAGCTCCTTCCCGCGTCACGTTTTCCACGGCGATGGACAATTCGCGAATGGCGCGGGAGGTCTCCGTCGACTTCTGCAGCGCAACTCCCTGGTGGCGTGTGCGCGCGCGCAACAAAAGAATCCAGAGGAGGGCGATGGACGCAAGCGCGATGCCCGCCGAGTCATCCCGGGACACCCGCAGGACCTGGAGCTGAACTCCGGGAGCGGCATCGGCAATGGAGAGATTGCCGTGGTCGCCGCCGGCGGCCGGGGCGGGGTTAGCGGAAAGAGCAATTTTCTGAAACGGAACGGCGGAGGGGGGCGCTCTCCCGTGCTTTCTCGCGGGACCGGGGGCGTTGCGCGAGCCTGAAGGTGAGGGCTGCGGGCTCGGCTTGCTCCCGGTTTCTACCGCCTCGACGAAGACGGTTTCCCCCAGGCGGAGCGTGGATCGTACGGATTCGAGCGGCAGAGGGATGGCGCCGGTGCTGTCCTCAATCCAAAAGCGATGCGTGGGCTGGTCAACCTGGATGACCGTACCCGCGAGATGGATAACCGAGTTGGCAGGGAGGTACCGGAGCTGCTGAATGGTGTTGTGCCGGGAGCGGGCGTAGGAGAGCCAGAGCGCGGTGCAGACGATCGCCACACCGAGCGACGGCACGAGAAAGGCTGCCAGGCGGGACCTGGCACGCGCGCGCTCCATGCGCAAATGATGGTGCACAAATGGTGCACGCCGCCATACCACCTTTGGCTGCCGGGTTCACCCTACCGGAAGAGCGGACGCCCCAAAGTGCCTTCAGTAACATCCCTCTGATCAGGGGAGTCGCTGATCCGCCAGGCTTACCCCACCGGCTCGACCGTCCCGATTTCAGTGGCCGTTAGCGCGGCGGAGGGGTTCCTCAGCGGACAGACGGCCGCCCGATCCCGAGCGCGGGCGGAGCGTCGCTGAGCCGGAGCCGCTGCCGGCGGGTGAACCGCTGCCCGGCGCCGAGCCTGGAGACGATCCCCCCTGGGGTCGATCGACCCTTTGCGGGCGCAGGTTGGTGGGCAGAAAGATGCTGAACACCGTGCCGTGGCGCCGGGGATCGACCGAGGAGCGGAGCTGAATCTCGCCCCCGTAGCGCTGGATGATGGAACGGGTGACCCAAAGGCCGAGTCCGGTGCCGCTCTGGCCTTTGGTGGTGAAGAAGGGCTCGCCGAGACGGCGCTGGATCTGCGGCGGAATGCCGCTCCCGTTATCCCCGACCGAGACGCGCACCCCGCGGACCCCGGGATCGGACCAGGCCCGGGTGCAGCGCACGCGGAGCAGGAGCCGGCCGTTGGGCGAGGACGCTTCGATGGCGTTCGTGATCAGGTTCGAAAACACCTGACGCATTTCCCCGGGATACACCGCCGGCTCGTCGGGGCAATCGTACTGGCGCTCGACGCGCAGGTTCTTCTCCATAATGCGGCGGCTGTAGAGAGCCAGCACCTCCTCGAGAAGTCCGTCGATGTGCACCCGCACCGGTCCGCTGGTCTCGCGCGAGAAGTTAAGGGTCTGGCGGCAGATTTGGGTGACCCGATCCAGCTCGCGCTGGGCGAGAACGAGATAGCCGCGGGCAGCGCTCGAGAGGTCCTGTTCCTCGCCCAGCAGGAACAGCAGGTTGGTGATGGACTCAAGCGGGTTGTTGATTTCGTGCGTGATGGAAGCGGCCAGGCGGCCGATCGTGATGAGTTTTTGATTCTCGCGGAGCGTGACCGCGGTGCGGTCCCGTTCCTGCAGGGTCTGAGCTTCGAGCACGGCCGACTGCCGGGCTTTGAGCACCCGGACCAGGGCCGCCGGAAACTGCGCCAGCTGGCTGGCAGGAAGAACCTCGGCCGCGCCCCCGCGCAGATAACGGACCGCGTCGCGCTCCTCGGTGCGGCCGACGGTTAACAGCACAGGGATGGATGGCTGGACCGAGTGGGCCCGCTCGAAGATCTCCCCCAATTTGATGTCGGGCAGGCCTTCAGGAGCGGCGATGACCGCGTCGATCCCCCCGCCGCGCAGAAAGTCCAGGAACTCGCGACGGTCCCGGGCGCGATCGAAGATCACGCTGAGGTCCGAACGCCGGGCTGCGACATGCACGGCGTGGTGCGACACTTCGCTGGGCAGCAGCAACAGCACCCGGGGTATGGACCGATCGCTCATCTGCACACTCATTTCCTCATCCGGCAGCCATGCGTTGGCCGCCGGCGAAGTCAGCGTCACCCTGCGCCCTTCCGCCGGAAGCATCTCCGCTTCCAGGAGAACCATACGACGAGCCTCCATCCTTTCTTTATTCTCCCGGCACTCTGCAGCCGGACGGGACGTAGCGTGAGTCCCGGTCGGGGAGCAGCGTGCACGATCAGAGCCCGTAGCCGTTCTATCCTCAACGATTTCGATGAGGCGGGTTACGGGGGTGTTGCTTTGTGCGGCACGCGATTCCTGATGGCGGGACGAGCGGGTATTCAATGGATCAGCAGTCATTTGCGAGCGCGGATGCCCGAGGAGCGGGACCAGGCGCCCGCGAAGGAAACCGACCGGCGGCAAGATTTGGCAACCGGGAGCAGGTATTCTGATC
>JBAUGH010000621.1:0-2128 GCA_049679565.1 Acidobacteriaceae bacterium | reverse complement strand
GTCGCGCCGCGTCAGATCGCCCAGTTTCGTAACTTCATCAACCAGATCGGCTTTCGTCATGGGGTCGCTCGCTCCGATTTAGTAGTCCTGCCAGCCGGTGCTGCAAACATAGTAGATGCAATCGCTTCGGCTTGCAAAGTCAAGCAGTTGCGGCAATTTGCGCCGCTACCGCCAGAGGAAATAGAAACCCGCGTGCCGTTCGAGGATCTTCCCGGGATTAGGGAAGAGGTCGTCGGCGTTCGAGGTAAGCAGGTCCCAGATGGTTTTGTGGTGCACCTCGGGTTTGACCACGTTGGGCTCGCCGGAGATGCCGACGGACTTTGCGGTATCCAGCAGAGCGTCGCGAAAGCCCTCGGTTTTATCGATGAGGTGGAGGGGCAGGGCTTGTTCGCCGGTCCACACCTGGCCGGTAGCCATGGCCTCGACCTGGCTCTGGGGGAGATTTCGGCCGATGGCGACATCGTGAACGAACTGGCCATACATGTTGTCCACGAGGCCCTGGAAGTAGGCGCGCTCCTGGGGAGTCATCTCGCGGGTGGGATCGCCGGCATCCTTGAGCGCGCCGGCGTGAATGACCTCGGGGGTGAGTTTGGCCCACTGCATCAGGTTGCCATAGCTGGTCCACTCCATGATGACGCCGATGGAGCCGACGACGCTGGCCTGGTTGGCGTAGATCTTCTGAGCGGCGGAGGCGATGTAGTAAGCGCCGCTGGCGCCGAGGCTTTCGACGGAGGCGACGATGGGCTTTTTGTGCTCGTTCCGGATATCGAGGACCTCGTGATAGATCTCCTGGGAGGGCGCGGCGGCGCCGCCGGGGGAGTCGATGTGGAGGATGATGGCTTTGATGGAGCTGTCCTGATCGTATTTGCGGAGCTGATCGATGGTGGCGTCGGCAGAGACGATTTCGCCGGTGATATCGACGACGCCGATGTTGTCGTTGCCGAGGGAGGAGAAGGTGTCATTGCTGCTGCCGGCTGAGCGGACGGCGGCGTAGACAAGGAGGCCGACCACGCAGAGGAAGCCGGCGAGCAGCACGGCTCCGCCCAGCAGCCAGGGCCAGACGCGGCGCCGTGGCGGGGGCGGCATGGGCGGTCCCCAGGAGGGCGGGGGAATCGGCGTTGCGGACATTGAAGGCGGAGGAGGAGCGGCGGAGAACGATGCAGCGGGGTCATCCATAGGGGGGAGTGTAGCACCGGGCCGGCAGCGCGCAGGGCAGTTGCGGCCCGGGAGAAAGGCAGGGCTGCGCTACTCCCAGAGACTGCCGATGGGGCGGTAGCGGCGAGCGAGGCCGCGCAGGGTGACGACGAGGAGGATTCCGATGATGCAACGGAGAAGAGTGTCAGACATAACGCGCCTCGATGGTGGCTTTGGATTCCCTTACGGGGTGGCATGACTAACGGCACCCGAGGAAGGAATTCGATGGCTGAAGAGGGGAATCCGGATGACTCACGCGTGGTACGAAATTTTCCGGCGAGCGGCCGAGGGGCAGCAAAAGAAGAGGCCGCGCACCCGACGCGGCCCCGAAGCTTGCTGTTGTGATGGGAGCCATTCTTGCCTGGCGCGGCAACGAGTCGCAATCCCGCAGGAGTACCCGCGGGTAGTGATTTTGGTGACCTCGCAGCAGTAACAACGAGTGGGTGACGGGTCTGGCGGGGGTGGGGCTCGGCGCAAATTTTTTCGAGGCCCTGGAGGCGCTGTCCTGTTTTGAACAGGTTGGCAGGGGGCCGGCTGCAGTGAACCGGGCATGCAGCGGAGAAGAAGGCAGATGGGAGGCGAGCGCGAGTGCCGCAGTGAGGCGCGCGACTGCGGCATTGACAGGCGTGACGTGGCTGGATGATTCACCGGGCGGCAGTTCCGCTGCGAGCGCGAATGCGGCAGTGACGCGCGCGATTGACGGGGTGACGCGGGCGATTGCGGCATGGGCGCCGGCAAATGGGGCATGAACGCCTGCGAATGCGGCAGAGGCGAGGGTCATGGGCGGAATCCTTTGGCAGCGGAGGTGGGGAATTGGTGCGGAGCGAGGTTCACGATGCCCTGGTCGAGCAAAGTGCGGAGCCTGTCGCCGGCGGCGGTGTTCGCGGGCTGGGCGGGTTGGTAAGGGAAGGTGTCTTCGGCCAGGCCGGAATCG
>JBAUGH010000620.1:0-5342 GCA_049679565.1 Acidobacteriaceae bacterium | reverse complement strand
GATGAAGGCCGCGGGACTCGAAGCGTATTGTCAGGACATCGAGAACATTGATGTGAACCGGCTCGTAGGACAACTGGCCGCGGTGGAAGCCAACGCGCAGGATCTGAAGCAGCAGATTGGCCGAGCTGCGACGGCGTGGCGCCTGGCGCTCGAAGAGCAGTATCAGGCGATTGTGAGGTTTGCGGAAGAACCCGACCTCGTGGTCAGTTAACGGGTCGAGAGCAGCAGAGGCGACTGGTTTAGCTTTTGCATTTCAACAGAACTACTGTGGGGTGAGGAACATTATGAAAGTCTTGTTGACTGGGCATAAGGGATATATAGGAGCTGTGGCGGTTCCGGTTCTGCAGGCGGCTGGCCACGAGGTGACGGGCCTCGACACGGACCTCTATGCGGGCTGCGATTTCGGACAGGCGCCGGAGGCTATTCCCGAAATGCGCAAGGACCTGCGCGACCTGGCGCCGTCGGACCTGGCAGGGTTCGAAGCGGTTGTGCATCTGGCAGCGCTCTCCAACGATCCGTTGGGAAACCTGGATTCCCAGCTCACGTATGACATCAATCACCTGGCTTCGGTGCAGCTGGCGAAACTGGCCAAGCAAGCCGGGGTGAGCCGGTTTGTTTTTTCTTCCTCATGCAGTACGTACGGCGCGGCGGGCGACGATTATCTGGATGAAAACGCCGATCTGCATCCGGTGACTGCCTACGGCGTTTCGAAGGTTCTGGTAGAGAAGGACGTGCGGCTCCTGGCCGACGACAGGTTCAGTCCGACGTATATGAGGAATGCCACTGCGTATGGAGTTTCGCCGCGGCTTCGGCTGGATATCGTTCTAAACGATCTGGTGGCGTCGGCATTTACGACCGGCAGGATCCTGATCAAGAGTGACGGCACGCCGTGGCGGCCGATCACGCATATCCGTGACATCATCGCGGGGGTGGTTGCGGTGCTGGCTGCGCCGCGCGACGTGATCCACAATGAGACATTCAACGTTGGCCGAACGGAGGAGAATTATCGTATCCGTGAATTGGCGGAGATTGTCGCGGAGACGATCCCTGGCTGCCACGTGGAATTCGCACCCGGTGGTGGGCCCGATAAGCGTTGCTATCGGGTGACGTGCGACAAGATCAAGCGGGTTCTGCCGGCATTCCAGCCGGAATGGACGGCGCGGCGGGGAGCCCAGGAGTTGTACGACGCCTACCGGGCCGCAGGTTTGACCCGCGAGGAGGTCGAAAATGGCCGATATCTTCGCATCCGCACCATCAGCCAGCTGCTGAAAGACGAAAAGATCGACAAATCGCTCCACTGGACTGCGCAGAAGCAGGAAACGGCAGCAGTGCGGTAGGGCAGGAGCTTATCGGGGAAGGGGAAGACATGATTTTTACGGAGACATCGTTAAAAGGCGCATTCATCATCGACATCGAGCGGCGGGAGGACTCGCGGGGCTTCTTTGCCAGGGCCTTCTGCCAGCATGAGTTCGAAGATCACGGCCTCAAGCCGACCATCGCCCAGGCCAATCTCGCCTTCAATCACCGCAAGGGGACACTGCGCGGCATGCACTTCCAGTTTCCGCCTTCTGCGGAAACCAAACTGGTGCGCTGCACGCGGGGAGCGATCCTGGACATCATCGTCGATCTCCGGCCCGAGAGCCCGACCTATCTGCAGCACGTTGCGGTGGACCTGAACGAGGACAACAGCCGCGCCCTGTACGTGCCCGAGCGCTTTGCGCACGGCTACCAGGTACTTCGCGACAGGACGGAAACGAGTTATCAGGTAGGCGAGTTTTACACGCCCGGCGCCGAAGGGGGGCTGCTCTATAACGATCCGAGGCTCGGGCTGCAATGGCCGCTGCCGGTTACCGTGATGTCGGAGAAGGATCAGCAATGGAAGACCTGGGATCAGCAGGAAGCGGAGATCCGGCAACGAATGAATCCGGCACATGCAGAGGCAATCAGCGGCGTCCGGTAAGTTCGGCGCGTTACGGCATCCGGGATGCCAGGGGGAAGGTACATGATCATTGTCGATGCTGCTTTGGAAGCGCGGGAGAAAGAGGGACGGCCGATCAGAGTGGCGCTGATTGGGTCGGGATTCATGTCTCGTGGGCTGGCCAATCACATTGTGAACACCACGCCGGGTATGCGGCTGGTGGGAGTCTACAACCGGCGTCCACAAAGAGCCTTTGATCTGTGTGAGTATGCCGGAGTGAAGGACATCGCTTCACCGGCGACGCAAGCGGAGGCGGATCGTGCTCTGCGCGAAGGGAAAGTGGTGGCAACCGGCGACGCTTTCCTGCTGGCGCGCTCTCCTGAAGTGGACGTGCTGGTGGATGTGACCGGATCGGTGGAGTTCGGGGCGCAGGTCGCTTTTGAGGCGTTCCGGCACGGCAAAGACGTGGTGCTTATGAACGCCGAGATCGATGCCACGATCGGGCCGATTCTTCAGACCTACGCCGCGAAGAACGGCGTCGTGTTGTCGGCGTGCGACGGCGACGAGCCCGGCCTGCAGATCGATCTGTTTCGCTGGGTAAAAGGCCTGGGGCTGACACCGCGCGTGATCGGGAACGTGAAAGGGCTGCAGGATCCCTATCGCAATCCCACTACTCAGAAAGGGTTCGCCGAGAAGTGGGGACAGAACCCAGCGATGGTGACCAGCTTCGCGGATGGTTCCAAGATCAGCTTCGAGCAGGCCATCGTTGGCAACGCCACCGGTTTTGTCGTACAGTCGCGCGGCATGTCGCGCGGGCGCGAATACAAAGACGATGTCATGAAGATTGGGAGCCTGTATGACATCGATCAGGTGCGCCGACTGGGAGGAGTGATCGACTATGTGGTCGGTACGCCCCTAACCAAGCTGTACGTGCTGGCGGAGCATGCTGACCCGAAGCAGCAGCACTATCTCAGCCTCTATAAGATGGGGGACGGCCCCCTGTACTCGTTCTTTACCCCATATCACCTGGTGCATTTCGAGGTTCCGGCATCGATTGCCCGCGCGGTCCTGTTCCGGGATTCGGTGGCAAAGCCGCTGGGCGGACCCATCGTGGAAGTTTGCGCCGTAGCCAAGCGCGACCTGAAGGCCGGCGAAACCCTGGACGATTACGGTATGTACATGACCTACGGCGAGGCCGTGAATGCCGATGAGATGTGCGGCCGTCGCTATCTTCCCGAAGGGTTGGTGGAGGGCTGTTATCTGAAGCGCGATGTCGCCAAAGATACGGTACTGACCTACGACGACGTCGAACTCCCTCCGGGGCGGCTTGCGGACCGGCTGCGGGCTGAGCAGTACCGCGTTTTCCGCGGGGAAACCTGGCTGGAATCTCTGGTTGCCGCTCACGTTTAGGGCGCGAGCAGCGCCTCCATGGAGAAAGGGCTATGAAAGTTGTCTTGTTCTGCGGCGGCCTGGGGCTGCGCATCCGGGATGCGGAAGATATTCCCAAGCCGATGGTGCATATCGGCTACCGTCCCATTCTGTGGCACGTGATGAAGTACTATGCGCACTACGGGCACAAGGACTTTATTCTCTGTCTGGGGTATCGCGCCGATGCCATCAAGAACTATTTCCTGCATTACGACGAGTGCGCGTCGAATGATTTTGTCCTGTCGGGCGGCGGCAGAACGCCTGAACTACTCAACAGCGATACCCAGGATTGGCGCATCACGTTTGTGGACACAGGGATTCATTCGAACATTGGTATGCGGCTGAAAGCGGTGCAACCCTATCTCGAAGGCGAGGAGGAGTTCCTGGCCAACTACAGCGACGGGCTGACAGATCTGCCGCTACCGGAGCAACTGAGTCACTTCCGGGAGCAGGGAAAGATTGCCAGCTTCCTCTGCGTCCGGCCGAATCTCAGCTATCACCTGGTATCGCTGGAGACCGGGAACGGCAGCCTGGTGTCGAACATCCACTCAATCGGCGATGGGAGGGTGCGCATCAATGGAGGCTTTTTCATCTTCCGGAAGCAGATCTTCGATTACATGCAGGATAAAGAGGAGCTGGTGATTGAGCCGTTCCATCGTCTGCTGGCCGAGCGGCAGCTGATCGGCTATCCCTACGACGGATTCTGGGCCAGCATGGACACGTTCAAGGACCGCCAGCAACTTGAAAACCTGTGTGCGGGCGGAGCTGCGCCGTGGGAAATCTGGAAGAAAGGTGCGGCAGCCCACTAATTCGCGCTCCGAAACTGTTCTATGTTGCCCATCGATTTTTTGAAAGACGCATCGTCGCCTGTCAGAATTCTGTGCCTTGGCGCGCACTCCGACGATATTGAGATCGGCTGTGGGGGTACCGTCCTCGAGCTGATCGCGGAGGGTCGCGAGATCGAAGTGACGTGGGTGGTCTTCAGCTCCGGCAAAGACCGCGAACGGGAGGCCCGGGCCAGCGCGGCCTTATTTCTCGACAAGGTCCACCGGAAAGAAGTGATCGTTCATCATTTTCGCGACGGCTTTTTCCCCTACGACGGCGCGCAAATTAAGGAGCAGTTCGAGGTCCTCAAGAAGCAGATTTCACCGGACGTGGTCTTCACCCACTACCGGAACGACCGGCATCAGGACCACCGTACCGTCTCTGATCTGACGTGGAATACGTGGCGCAACCACCTGGTGCTCGAGTATGAGATCCCCAAGTACGACGGCGATCTGGGTGTGCCGAATTGCCTGGTGCCTCTGAGGCGCGAGACGTGTGAGCGAAAGATAAAGTACATCTGCGACACCTTCCAGACTCAGAGTAATAAAGCCTGGCTTACGGACGACACATTCTGGGGCCTTCTGCGCTTGCGCGGTGTGGAATGCGCCTCGCCCGAGAGGTTTGCGGAGGCCTTCTACAGCCGCAAGCTGGTGTGGAACGTGCGAACAGGGCAGGGAACGCCGGCCTCCTGAACAGGCCGAGCGGCGATCCCCGTCCGTTGACTGCAATTCCCAGCGCAACCGACAGGAAGAGGAAGACAGATTGGAATTTAGTTCTCGCACAGGGCTCGTCGCGAGGAGCCAATGGGACCAGTACACACGTAAAGGACCGGGTGGAATCCAATGGAGGATCTGAAGCAGCGAACCATCCGCGGCGGGTTCGCGCGTCTGGTGGCTCAGGTCGCCACGCTGGTCCTTCGGCTTGGAGCGCTCATGGTTCTGGCGCGGCTTCTCGGCCCGGCGGACTTCGGTTTGGTGGGCATGGTGACCGCCTTTACCGGAGTCCTTTATCTTTTTCGGGATTTCGGCCTCTCCGCGGCGGTTGTACAGCGGACGACGGTGACCGAAGACCAGAGTTCGACTTTGTTCTGGATCAACGTCGCTGTCGGTATCATCCTGGGCCTTGTGGCCGTGGCGGCCGCTCCGACGATCGGGCATTTCTATCATGAGCC
>JBAUGH010000619.1:0-6546 GCA_049679565.1 Acidobacteriaceae bacterium | reverse complement strand
CATTTTGTATCTGGGATTTTTGCAGACCGTATGGCCGCTGCGCCGGGCGCCCGTGTCCCTGCCCGACGATCCCGAAGAGTGGCCCGAAGTGGATCTCCTGATCCCCACCTACAACGAGCCGCTCAATGTGGTGCGCTACACCGCCCTGGCCTCGCTCAATATCGACTGGCCCGCGGACAAACTGCACGTCTACATCCTCGACGATGGCAATCGCGAGGAGTTCCGCCAGTTTGCCGTCGAAGCCGGCATCGGGTACATGACCCGCGGCGACAACGTGCAGGCCAAGGCCGGCAACATCAACCACGCGCTCAGGAACCTGCACTCGCCCTTCGTCGCCGTGTTCGACTCGGATCACGTGCCGACGCGCAGCTTCCTGCAGATGACCATGGGGTGGTTCGACAAGGATCCCAGGCTGGGGATGCTGCAGACGCCCCATCATTTCTATTCGCCCGATCCGTTCGAGCGGAACCTCGGGCAGTTCCGGGTCATTCCCAACGAGGGCGAGCTGTTCTACGGGATCGTGCAGGACGGCAACGACTTCTGGAACGCGGCGTTTTTCTGCGGATCGTGCGCGGTGCTGCGACGCTCGGCGCTGGATGAGATCGGCGGCATCGCTTCCGAAACGGTCACCGAGGACGCGCACACCTCGCTGCGCATGCAGGTGCGCAAGTGGAATTCGGCCTACATCAATATTCCCCAGGCCGCCGGGTTGGCGACCGAGCGGCTCAGCGCGCACGTCAAGCAGCGGATTCGCTGGGCGCGGGGGATGGTGCAGATTCTCCGCCTCGAGAATCCCCTGTTTGCTCCCAACCTCTCCCTGCCGCAGCGGCTGTGCTACTTCAACGCGATGACCCACTTCCTGTACGCTCTGCCGCGGCTCATCTTCCTGACCGCCCCGCTGATCTATCTGATCTTCGGGTTCGTGAACGTGCCCGGATACTGGATCGCGATTCTGGCCTACGCGCTGCCCCACCTGACCCTGTCCAGCGTGACCAACTCGCGCATCCAGGGGTATCACCGCCACTCGTTCTGGAACGAGATTTACGAGACGGTGTTGTCGCCATACATTTTGCTGCCCACAATGAGCGCGCTGATCAATCCCAGATCGGGGAAGTTCAACGTGACCTCCAAAGGCGGCCTGGTGACGCGGACCTTCTTCGACGCCCGCATCGCCCAGCCGTTCATCGTCCTGCTGGCCTTCAACGTTCTCGGGCTGCTGATGGTGATCCCCCGCTTCCTGCACATTCCCGGGCTGGGATGGCTGTGGGACGGAACCCATCCCGGGACGATCATCACCAACGCCCTGTGGACCTCCTTCAACATCGTGATCCTGAGCGTGTGCATCGCAGTCGCCCGCGAGGCGCGGCAGACGCGGCAGCACGTGCGCATCAACTTTGCCGCGCCCGTCCGCGTGCTTACGCCGGACGGCAGGATCGTGCCCGGGCAGACCATCGATGTCTCCAGCGGCGGCCTGGCGATGGAGATGCTGGAAGGCATGGGGGCGAGGGACGGAGATTCGCTCAAGGTGATTTTCCCGCTGCGCACCGGCGATGCCGAGCTGCCCGCGCGGGTGGTGGATTTGCAGGGCGGCGTGCTGCGCCTCCAGTTCGATCCGCTGACGGTGGCGGAAGAAGAGATGTTGACCATGGTGCTGTTTTCGAGGGCCGATTCCTGGCTGGGATGGGGCGAGTCGCGCGAGGTGGATCAGCCATTGCGCAGCCTGGGGAGAATTGTCCGCATCGCCTTCCGCGGCCTCGGCATGGCCATCGGATCGATGATGCCGCGGCGCAACGGCAAGCACAAACCGGGCGCGGTATCGGTCGAGACCCTCAGCGTCCTGCTGTTGGGGCTGGGCCTGCTGGGCTGGGGCGCTTCGGCGCGCGCGCAGACCGGCGGCCCGGCCAATCAGGGGGCGAACACAACTGCCGGAACGAATTCCGGAGCGGGAACCGCCGCGGCCACGGCGGGAACCTTTCATACCGAAGAAACCCTGGTCGACCTCGGAGTTCCCGGGCCCATCAACCTGAAGGGCGAAGACGCCTACGACACGATTTATTTCGCGACGCCGCAGAATGAGGTGGTGCGGCAGGCGACCATGCGCCTCTTCTATCACTTCTCGCCCAGCCTGATTCCGGCGCTGAGCCACCTGAAAGTGATGCTCAACGGGACGGTGTTTGCCACCGTGCCGGTGCCCCAGAATCCCGGGCCGAACGCCATGCAGGAAGCGGACCTGGTGATCCCCGCCGAGCTGCTGGTGCGCAACAACCAGCTGACCTTCGAGTTTATCGGGCACTACGCGCAGAACTGCGAGGATCCCACCAGCTCCGTGCTGTGGGCGCACGTGGATCCCTACACCCGCATCAGCCTTTCGGGCGACAAGCTGGCGCTGGCCGACGACCTCAAGCTGCTGCCGCTGCCGTTCTTCGATTCGCAGCTGGCCACCGCGCCCGTGATTCCGATTTCCTTTGGCGCCACGCCTTCGCTCAAAGGGCTGGAAGCGGCCGGCGTGCTGAGCTCGTGGTTCGGAGCCCTGGCGGATTACCGCGCCGTGCGGTTCCCCATCTCGGTGGGAACCCTTCCCACCGGCAACGCCGTCCTGATCGCGGAAACTCCGGCCGCCCTGCCGCCCGGAATTCGCCTGCCCGACGTCGTGGGGCCCACCGTCGCCGTCCGCGTTAACCCCGTGGATCCTTACGGAAAGGTACTCATCGTCACCGGAACCAACGCCGACCAGACTCTGGAGGCCGCCCAGGCCGTGGCCATGGGCTGGCCCGGGCTCCAGGGAGCGACCGCGCAGGTCACGAGTCTGCAGCTGCCGGTGAAGAGCAAGGCGGACGATGCGCCTCGCTGGCAACTGGACGGCAACCGGGTCGCCCTCTGGAACTACAACACTGCCGCCTCTCTGCAAAGCGACGGCAACGCGCCCATGGTGGCCTATTTCCGGGTGCCTCCCGACCTGTTTTACGGCGACCGCTCGAACCTGCTGCTCCACCTCGATTACCGCTACAACTCCATTCCCATCGGGCCGATCTCCAGCATGCAGGTGGAGCTGAACGACGCCTATCTGGGCTCGATGCCGCTGACCCCGGGGCACACCGCGACCCGGGATTCCTCCGTCAACATGGGGATTCCGGTGGTGAACCTGCGGCCGTTTTCAAACTCCATGACCTTCCAGCTGACCTTCCAGCTGCTGCGCAGCGGCGGATGTCACGATACCTTTCCCGGCAATATGATGGGCTCCATCCTGCGCAGCTCCTATATCGATCTGCGCGGGCTGCCCCACTGGGCCACCATGCCCAATCTCGAGCTGTTCTCCAACGCCGGCTTTCCCTTCACCCGCTTCGCCGACCTCAGCCAGACCGACGTGGTCATGGCCGATCAGCCCAGCCAGCAGGAGATCGAGACCTACGTGACCCTGCTCGGGCACTTCGGCGCGGAGACCGGATATCCCGCCCTGCGGGTGACGGTGAGCGGTCCGGACGCGCTCCGCTCGGGAGCGGACACCGATTTCCTCGTGATCGAAACCGGCCAGGAAAACGGCGCCATCGGCCGGCTCGCGGGGGCCATGCCCGTGACCGTCGGCGAGAACAGCCTGAAGGTACAGGACACGCGCGGCTTTTTCGCGACCTTCCATAACGCGTGGTGGAAGATTCCTTCCAACGACGATCTGAACTCCGGCGAACTGGATACGACCGGGGTGCCCGACGCCCTGATCGAAGAAGTGGAGTCGCCCTTCGACAGCGGCCGCACCGTGGTGCTGGTCAATATGCGGAGCGCGCAGAACTTCGATCCCATGATGACCTCGTTGTTGCAGACCGCCCAGTCGAGCGCGGTGTCGGGGACGGTGGCCCTGCTGAGCGGGACAAAATTCGAGAGCTATCGCATCGGCAACAACGTGTATCACGTGGGCATTCTGCCGTGGTGGACGGCCCTCAGCCTGTGGTTCATGCAGGTGCCGTGGATGGTGGACCTGGTGGTGCTGGCAATCAGCTTCATCTTCGCAATCTGGATTCGCGGCTGGCTCCGCGCCAAGGCGCGGCGGCGGCTGCAGCTGATGGAGCACTGAGCCGCGACGCGCGTGGGAGGCAGCTCGGCCGCAGAGGCATGGCAGGAAAGAACCGAGTGTGACGGTGACATGGACGGAATGAAGATCAATCGAATGACCGCTAAAGCAGCGTGGGCGCTTGGCCTGGCGGCACTCCTTGCGGGATGCAGCCTGCCCGCTCTCGGCCAGTCGGGGGCCGAGAAGGCGCTGCTCGATAAAGCCGCGGCGCTCGAGCAGTCCGGGCACATCGATCTGGCCGCCCAGTCGTGGCAGCAGGTGCTCCTCTCCGATCCCAATAATCAGGACGCCCTGGCCGGCCTGGCCCGCTGGGCAAAACTGAGCGGCAATGACGCCGAAGCGGCGACCTATCTGGACCGGCTGCGGGCGGTCGATCCCTCCAGCCCCGAGATTGCGAAGATCCAGGCGCTGGTGAGCAACAAAACCCAGAACCAGCTGCTGCAGCAGGCAGCGGAGCTGGCCCGCGCAGGGCATAACGAGGAAGCGCTCCGCATCTACCGCCAGACTTTCGGAACCCATCCCCCGGACAACTGGGCGCTGGCCTATTACGACACCGAGGCCGGCATTCCCGCGCTCCGCCAGGACGCCATCGACGGACTGCGCGGACTGACCGCGAAGTATCCCAGCGACTCGCAGTATGGGATCGACCTGGGCCGGGTGCTGACCTACGATCCGCGCACCCGCGCCGAGGGCGAGAAGATCCTCGAGCAATACCCGCAGGACCCCGCGGCCCAGGCGCAACTCCGCCAGGCCGTGGCCTGGGATGTGCAGAATCCGGCCGCCATTCCCTTCATCCGCGAATACCTGAAGGAGCATCCGGACGAGGATCTGGCCAAGGAGCTGGCGGATACCGAAGCAGTCCAGGCCCGCGCGACTGCCGGGCTGGCCCGCACCCCCGCCGAGCAGGAAGCGTTTCGCGATCTCGCCCTGAACCACCTGGAGGAAGCGCAGCAGCGCTTCATGGCTCTGCATGCCCGCGAGCCGAAAAATGCCCGCGTGCTGGGCGGCCTGGGCTTTCTGCGCATGAAGCAGAACGACTTTGCCGGCGCCGTCAGTTATTTCGAGCAGGCCGAGCAGAACGGGCTCCGGGTCAGGCTGATCCAGCAGTCGCTCGAGACCTCGCGCTTCTGGAATGCCATGCAGCAGGGCACCCGGGCCATGAACGATAACCGCCTGGACGAATCGCTGCGCGACTATAAAGCCGCGCTGGCGCTGCGCCCCACCAGCCAGGACGCGCAGACCGGGCTCGCCGGACTCTACATGAAGCGCCAGGAGCCGGGCGAGGCCGTTCCCTATTACCTGGCGCTGGTGAAGAGGCAGCCGAAGTCGGCGGCCATGGCGCGCGGCCTGTTCATGGCCCAGGCCCTGTCCGGACAAGGAAAGGCCGCCATCGCCACCGCGCGCGAATTTCCGCCGTCGCTGCGAGCCAGCGCGGCGAAGGATCCTGATTATCTGCGCACCCTCGCTACGGCCTACGTGTCCGCCGGCGATGACGCCGAGGCGCAGCACATTCTCCTGGAAGCGCTGGCCCTCAAATATCCGGTCAGCGAAGAGCTGATGCGCACCCAGATCACGCTCCAGTACGCGGCGCTGCTCGCCCAGGATAAGGAATTCCAGCAGGCCGCCGCCGTCTACCGCAGGATGATCGACGGCGATCCCAACAACGTGAACGCCTGGCAGGGAATGGTTTCGCTCGAGCATCTCGCCGGCCGCGACGCCGACGCCATCACGGTCGTGGAGCGGATGCCCCCCGACGCGTACGATAACGCGCTGCGCGATCCCGGCTTCCTGTCGATGCTCGCCGCCATCTATCAGATCGAGAATCACCCCGACGTCGCGCAGGACTTCCTCGAGCGCGCGGTCAGGATTTACGAAGACAACGGCCAGGCCCTCCCGATTCCGCTCGAGCTTCAGGTGGCGGCGGTGGAACTGACCCGCAATCATGCGCCCGGGGCGTACAGCATTTATCGCAGCATTCTCACCCGGAATCCCGGCCGCCTGGACGCGTGGAAGGGTTTGCTCGCGGCATTGCACGCAACCGGGCACGACGCCGACGCGATGGCCCAGTTACAGCAGATTCCGCCGAAGGTCCGCCAGGAACTGGCGCCCGATGTGGAATGGGAGCAGACGCTGGCGGCGATCTATGCCGCCAACGGCGATGAGCGCGCCGCGCTGGGGCTCCTGACCCACGTCGAGCAGGTCTACAGGGATGAAGCCCGTACCCCTCCCGCGGATGTGGATATTGCCAACGCGTGGACGCTGTTCAATACCGGCGACGACCGCGATCTCTACCGCCAGCTGATGACCCTCGGCGACCGCCGCGACATGACCGACGACGAGCGCCGCCAGGTGCAGACCCTCTGGGCGTCATGGGCGCAGCGCCGAGCGTCGCAGGCTGCGGCCGCGGGACATACCCGTCGGGCCGTCGAGATTCTCACCGCCGCCGCACAGGCGTTTCCGGGAAATCCCGCAGTCAGCAAGGC
>JBAUGH010000618.1:0-1500 GCA_049679565.1 Acidobacteriaceae bacterium | reverse complement strand
GGTATCAGCACCTCCCGGCCATGAAGGATCTGTGCCTGCGCAAAGACGCGGCCCTGCTCTACAGCACAAACTTCTCCGTCGGCGTGCAGGCGCTCTTCCGCCTGGCCCGGGACCTGGCCGCCGCCGTTCCTGACTACCGCTTCAGCATCACGGAAACCCATCACGCGACCAAGGTGGATGCTCCTTCGGGAACCGCTCTCTCCCTGAAGAAGATCGTCGAGGGCGCGGTTCCGGGAGCCGTCGTCGAGATCGCCTCGAAGCGGGAAGGCGAAGTGCCCGGCATTCACCTGCTGGAAGCGCGGTCGGAGAACGATTGCCTCGAACTGCGCCACGAAGCCTTCTCCCGGCGCGGCTTTGCCGAGGGCGCGGTGCGGGCAGCGGAGTGGATTGCCGGCAAAACCGGGTGCTGGGATTTCCAGGAAGTTTTCCAGATCCTGACCTGATCGCGATTCCTCAGCTTTTCATTTTTGCTCACCGTCAGTGGCTGATCGCAGCAGTGTAGACTCGACTGTTATGAACTTGCAGGGCTGCGGAACGGCGCTGGTCACGCCCTTTCGCGCAGACGGAAGCATCGATGAGCGGGCGCTGTACGACCTGGCCCGCTGGCAGGTGGAAAGCGGCATCGACTGGCTGGTCGCTTGCGGAACCACCGCTGAAACTCCCACCCTCGACGAAGGCGAATGGCTGCACGTGATCCGCATCGTGGCCGAGGCCGCTGGCGGACGCGTTCCGGTCTGGGCCGGCTGCTCGCACAACGCCACCCGCCTGGCGGTGGAGCGGGCGCGCGCCGCATCCCAGATCCCCGGCGTGACCGCCATCCTCACCGCCAACCCCTGGTACAACAAACCAACCCAGGAAGGGCAGTTCGAGCACTTTCGCGCCGTCGCTCAGGCCGTCAGGCTCCCCGTCGTCCTCTACAACATCCCCAGCCGCTCGGGCGTGAACCTGGAGCCCGCAACCGTGGTGCGGCTCATCGAGGCCGCTGCGAATATCGAGGCCGTCAAGGAGTCAAGCGGGAACCTGGTGCAGATCACCGATCTGATCAACCAGGCGCCGCGCAGTTTCCGCGTCTTCTCCGGCGACGACGGCATGACCCTGGGCGTGCTCGGCGCCGGCGGTTCGGGGCTGGTCTCCGTAGTGGCGAACATCATTCCTGCCGAAATGGGAGAGATGGTGCGGGCGGCGCTGGCCAACGACTGGCTCACCGCCCGGCGCATCAACCGGAAATATTTCCGCCTGATGCAGGGCATCTTCCGCGAAACCAGTCCCGCGCCCGCCAAGGCGATTCTGGCCATGATGGGCAAGCTGGGCGAGCATTACCGCTTGCCCATGGTGCCGGTTTCGGCGACCACCCATGCCTTTCTCGAGCGCATGGCGGGCGAACTGGGACTGCTCGTCCACGGCCCCCGGCCGGAAGGCGATCCCCACCTCTACTGAGCAATCCGGGGCCGGCCCCGGCCAGAGAAAAGACCCGCGTTTGACGGCCCGGCAGATTCCTGC
>JBAUGH010000617.1:0-4476 GCA_049679565.1 Acidobacteriaceae bacterium | reverse complement strand
CGCGCCGGCTTCGCAAAATCCCGCGAAAACTGAGCTATTCTGCATGTACCAAAAGCACGTCAACCCCTTCCTTTCGCGGAGACCTCGGATGTTCGGCCCTTCACTGCGCGATCCTCACGTGATCGGGACCCTCGCGGCTTCGGTTCTTTGCGTTGGCGGCGTGACCGCGTGGTTGATTCTGCGCCGCCGTCCGGACCCCGAGGAAATCGAGCGCGAGCGGCGCGCGGAGCTGGTTCGCTCCGGGCGGATCATCGACGGCACCATCCTGGACGTCTCCGAACTCGACTCGTCGGTGACCGAGCCGCGCGAAATCCGCTTCATCCTGTACAAGTACGAGATCGGCGGGGTCGTCTACGAGTGTTCGCAGGACGTTTCTGCGCTGCGGGATCATCTCAATCCCGCAGACCTGCGCCTCAGCTATCCTTGTTCGGTGCGTTACGACACGCGCCGTCCGGAAAACAGCATTGTGCTGGCGGAAAACTGGAGCGGTCTGCGCACCACGGCGCAGCCCGCGACTCTTCCGCGCACGCCGAAGCCGCGCAACTCGCACAGCTCCGCGCCGGTTCGGTAGCGGCTCAGCGGCTGCCTGGCGAAGCCCCGCGGGGAGGCTTCGGGAAACAGATAAACTGAACGGTATGCATGTTCACGGGGCAAACACCGCCGCCATGCAGAGGGTGCTGCGGGTCTCGCTTATCGCCACCCTCGGCTATGTTCTGCTGACGCTGGTGGCGGGACTGCGAGCCCACTCGCTGGCGCTGGTTTCGGAAGCGGGTCACAACGCGTCCGACGCGCTGGCTCTGCTGCTGTCTTTCGTGGCTGTCTGGTTTCAGACGCGCCCTGCCACGGACCGCAAGACCTTCGGGTACCAGCGCGCCGGGGTGCTCGCCGCGTTCATCAATGCGCTCACGCTGGTTCTCATCGCCGGCTGGATTGCCTGGGCGGCGGTCCACCGCCTGAGCCATCCGGCAGCGGTTGAGCCGCGCATCATGATGGCGGTTGCAGCCGCCGGGGTGCTGATGAACGGCATCATCGCGGCGATGCTCTGGCGGGTGAGCCACGACGTCAACATCCGCAGCGTTTTCATCCACATGCTGGGCGACACGCTGTCGACCGCCGCGGTGATCGCCGGGGGCATCGCCATTCTGCTCACGGGTCGGACGTGGATCGACCCGGCGTTGTCGCTGGCCATTGCCGCTCTGATCCTGTGGTCTTCGGCAGCGATCGTGCGCGAGACCCTGAACATCCTGCTCGAAGGCACGCCCCGCGGCATTTCGCTGATCGACATTCGCGCCACGCTGGCGGCCATCGAGGGAGTGGAGGACGTTCATGATCTGCATGTCTGGAGCCTGGGGTCGAACAGCCACGCGCTGGCCAGCCATGTGACGATTGCCGACATCCCTCCGTCGGAGAGCAATCGCATCCTCGACCGGATCAATCAGGTGCTGCGGGAGCAGTTCCGGATTCACCACACCACTCTGCAGTTCGAGCATGTGGTGTGCGAGGTGGCGCACGGCTGCGTGATGCCGGTGGAAGAGCCGGCCGATCACCATCATCATCACGGGCACGCGCACTAAATCCGACCGGACGAGGGGTGTCACTCCGGTTCGATACGGGTGCCGGCCGGGCGGCGGGTGTCGCGCGGCGTTTCCGCGGCAATGGCCCGGTTCTCCGTTGCGGCATTCATCCCAACGATGGACACGCATTTTTTCAGCAGTTCCGCCGGACCGCCGGAAACAAAGACCTCGTCCGGCGCGCTCAGCCCCAGGCGTTCGCGGACCTCGCCCAGTGCGAGAATCCTGGTGTCAGGCGCGACCCCGCGGAGGATTTCGACCACCGCCCGGCAGTCGTCATCGGTCAGCGAATAGCAGAGCAGGATCAGCGCGAACCGCCGTTTCCCCAGCAGCGCAACCGACTCCTCCGGCCCGTCGGCCAGCGACACCTCGAAATGTTTCTCGAGGATGAGACGCCGCGTCCGGTTCAGCACCGGATCGTGCCCGATACACAGGATTTGTGGCTTTTCTGCCGACTCCACCGCAGGCCTCCCCTTTTCCCAACAGCGGCACCCCTTGCGGATCGTGCCGGCAGTTCCCGCGATCGATTCGCCGCGCCCGGCCGGTGGACAGGAACCCCTCAGCGGCGCCAAACACTGCCAGAGAGGGTGGGTCGCAAACTTTCGGCCGGATGCCCGAGCCCGCGAGGCATCTTAAAAAAATATGGATGTGGGCAAGCGGAACGATAACCGGATCCGGACTGCGGTGTCGGTCTAATACCGAACCGATCTGTTCGATAGCGAACATAAAAATCCGGCATGAGTTCGTAGAATCCGCAATTGTAAAAGTCCCCACGTCTTCTTCAGTCGCGCAAAGACCTTTTTGCTGGAGTTCAGCAGCCATGTCCTTGTTCCTGAAGAACAAGGGAAAACCATGGGCCAACAGCGAATCGACAACCTCCTGCTCGAAACCCTCCCCGAGCCCGACCAGTCCTCCATCTTCCCCCGGTTGAAAGAAGTAACGCTTCCCGCCGGGACCGTGCTCTACGAGGCCGACGTCATCCCCCGCTATGCGTGGTTTATTACCGGGGGCCTGGCATCAAAGATGGTCTCCACGTCCGATGGCCGCAGCGCGGAGATCGGGCTATGGGGCAGCGAGGGGGTGGTGCCGTGCCATTACCTCCTAGGGGGGCCGCCGCGGGGACCGGCGCGCTGCATCGCGCAGGTGGAACTGCGGGCTTTGCGCATGCCGTTTCCCGAATTGCAAAGCGAGATCCAGCGGTCCGAGCCGCTGCGGCAGCTGGTAATGAAGTGTGCGCAGCGCCGGGGGATGATTCTGACGCAGCTGTCGGCGTGCAATCGCCTTCACGATGCGGAGCAGCGGCTGGCGCGCTGGCTGCTGACCGCTCACGATCTGACCGGCAACAGCAGCATTCTGCTGAGCCAGGGTTTGCTGGCTGACATTCTGGGGGCGCGCCGCACGACGGTGACGCTGGCGGCCGGGGCTCTGCGGCGCCGGCGGCTCATTTCCTGGCAGCGCGGCCACATTCAGATCCCCGACCCCGGAAAACTCAGGGCGGCCGCGTGCGAATGCTACGCGATCGTGCGCAACCTATTTGAGGATTTCTACGACTGACTCACGGCTCCCGGCTCTGCGGCGCTGGCCAGGGTAGCACCGGCCAGGGTGCGCGCCGGCAGGAAGACCCGGACGCAGGCGCCGGTCCATCGGCTGTCATCGCTTCTGGCGAGCTGGATGGAGCCACCGTGCTTCTGCACGATTCCCATACTCACCCACAAGCCGAGCCCGGTGCCGTCGGCGCCCTTGGTAGTGAAAAACGGCTGGAAGAGCCTGGGGGCGACGGCATCGGGGATTCCGGGCCCGCTGTCCACAATCTCAACAAGGGCGCCGCTGCCCTGGAATTCCGCCGGCTCCGTGGCTTCCATGCGAATGCCGACGCGCCCTTTCGGCCCGGCCGCTTCAGTCGCGTTCACGATCAGGTTGGTGAAGACCTGGCGGAGTTCGGCAGGGAAGCCCTCCACCGTGATGGTCGCGGCCATGCGGGTTTCCACTTCGATTCCCTGATGCTGCAGCCGGCGGTCGAGCAGCAGGAGCACCCCTTCGATCAGCTCGCGCAGGTCGAGCAGCACCGGAGCTTTCGGCTCGCGATACAGGCTGAGCATGGTGCGGCTGATCTGCATCGTGCGCCCCAGCTCCTGCTGCGCCAGGCGGAGATACTCCGCGCGCCGGTCGGCGTTTTCTTCATCGGACAGCAGGAAGTGCAGATTAGCCACTGAATCGAGGGGGTTATGGATCTCGTGGGCAATGCTGGCGGCCAGCCGGCCGGCGACCGCCAGTTTCTCCGAAGCGGCCAGCGCCGACTCCATCTGCCGCTCCTCGGTCACATCGCGAAATACCAGGACCACGCCGACCATCGCGCCATCCATATCCAGAATCGGCGCGGCACTGTCATCGATGACGAACTCGCGTCCGTCCCGGGCAATCAGAACGGTATGGTTTGCCAGCCCGACGACCCGGCGAAGCCTGCGCACTTTCTCCACAGGATTCTCCACCGCGGCTCGGGTCTGCTCGTTCACGATATGGAACACGGTTTCCAGCGGTTGCCCCTCCGCCTGATGCCGGGTCCAGCCGGTGAGCTTCTCGGCGACCGCGTTCATGAAGCTCACTCCGCCCTCGGCGTTGCAGGCGATGACCGCATCGCCAATGGACTCCAGGGTGGTCTGGAACCATTGCCGGCTTCGATACAGCTCGTCCGTCCGGGTGCTGATCTCCGCGATGCGGCGCAGGTAGGTGGCGGAGATGGCGCGAACGTGGTGCCGGGTGAAGAGCGCCAGGACGATGCCTACCACGACCGCGGATCCGAACAGGGAAATCAGCTCGCGGCTCTGCAACCGAGCGGCGTGGAAGTACTCCTCAGCGCGCAGGCCCCCTTCATGGCGGAGCATCGCCGCGATGGCGGCGCGAATTC
>JBAUGH010000616.1:0-2548 GCA_049679565.1 Acidobacteriaceae bacterium | reverse complement strand
CGAAAAGAGCCGGGGAAATGACGCCTAAGCAGCATTGGCGCGGGGCGCGGAAGGTGCGAGGCTGAAGCTCCTGTCCGCTGCAAACAGGCAGGTACTCATGCGCGCAGTTCGATCATTTCTGTGCTGGATGCTCGCCCTCGAGGCTTTGATTTGCTGGTGGGATGTGCCGCGCCAGATGGTTCGGGCCCTGGCCTTCCTGCAGACGCCAGGCGCGAGTGCGGCGGGCCGAGCGATGCTGACGACGCTGCCGATGATGGCGGGCGGCGTGGTCTTCGCGATGCTGTGCGTGGCCGTTTGGAACCGCTGGCGGTCGGCGCGACTGTGGGCCATGGCGGCAGGCGGGATCAACCTGCTTTTCGGCACCGGCGTCATGGTGGTGGGGCGGATTTTTCCCCACGACCGGATGCCACCGGGACTGTGGCAAATCGATGCGGTGCTGCTGGGGATGGGCGCCCTGACCATTGCCGCGTTCTGGAAGTGCGACGCAGAGGCAGAAAACAAACCGGCCGCCAGGCCGGCGAAAATCCCCGGAGATGGCACACATCCGCTGCTGGACAAGCTCGCATGGGTGATCGCGGTCGCGGGCTTTTTAGCCGCGATGGGGTGGTGGTGGCGATGGGCGCGGATGACCGGGCTGCCACAACATACACGGCTGGGGTACTGGCCGGAGGTGGTGATCGCCGAGCTGGCGATGGTCCTGCTTCACGAGTCGGGGCACGCGCTGACCGGGAAAGCGCTGGGGATGCGATTGCGGGGGTTCATCGTCGGACCGTTCCAGTGGCGCGTCCGCGAGGGGCGGTGGGCGTTCCGCTTCCGGCTGGCGGACTTCCTCGCGACCGGGGGATCGACCGCCGTGGTGCCGACCGATCCGCATCAATCGCGGCAGCGGGAGATCTGGATGATCGCGGCAGGACCGGCGGCGAGCTGGCTGGGCGGCCTCGCCGCGCTCGCCGCTCTGCTCACGGCTCCGGGCCATGCGTGGGCCGGAGCGTGGCGCCTGCTGGCGCTGTTCACCACTTTTTCGCTGTCAGCGGCGGTGGTCAACCTCCTGCCGTTCCGCACGCGCAGTTCGTATTCGGACGGGGCGCAGATCTATCAGCTCCTGTCAGGCGGACCGTGGGGCGATTATCACCGCCTGCTCGCGACTGTAGGATCGAGCACCGTCACCCCCCTGCGTCCTCGGGACTTCGACATCGACGCGATGGAGCGCGCTGCGGCAGTGCTGAAACAGGGGCTGCGGGCGGCGCACCTGCGGCTGCTGGAGTTCTGCTCCTATCTGGACCGGGGTCAGCTGCGCGAGGCCAGCCACGCGCTCAACGAGGCCGAGACGGTCGCACTCGCATCCCCGTCAGAGATTCCGCTGGAGTTCTGTTCGGACTTCGTTTTCGGCAAGGCGTTCGTGCAGCGCGACCCGGAAGGCGCACGCGCCTGGTGGGCCCGGCTGGAAGCGAAAAAGCCCACCCGCTTCAACGCCGACTACTGGCTGGCACGGGCATCGTCGCTGTGGATGGAGGGGAAGATGACCGAGGCCAAAGAGGCATGGGAGAAGGGGAACGCCGCGGCCCAGCGACTGCCTGCGGCGGGCGCGTACGAGGCCGCGCGGGACAAGTTCGCGATGCTGCGCCGCGAGCTGGATGCAGAACGCCGCGTTCTGCGCTGGCATGATGACGTGGCCCTGACCACGTATTGAGGAGGAAGGCGATTTCGGACGCGGGCAAATTCGACGTGATGACGTACGCTCTGCGGCGGAAGGGGCTGGACGCGGTCCTCGCGGGGCGTCCGTTGGAAGGCGAAGGCTTCTTTCGCACGGCGCTGGAAGAGGAGTTATCGGACAGCGAGCGGGTGCGCTTCCTGGTGTGTCTGGGGGATGCGCTGATCGATGAGGGCCTGTACGACGAGGCCGAACAGCAACTCGGCCATGCACTGGAACTGGGCGATGCAACCGGCAGCGCCCAGGGCAGCATGGCCGACGTGCTGCTGCTGAAAGGGAATGATCCGGAACGCGCCCTGCACATGGCGGAACAGAGCTTTGCGCTGGCGGAGGACCGCGGGACGCGGGAGGGTCACGAGACCCTGGTCAATCTGCGCGGGGCGAGGATGTGGACGCGCAAAGCCCAGGCGCTGCTGCTGATGCATCGCCGCGATGATGCCGAAGACGCAGTCCAGAATGCGGTGGCGCTCGCGGTGGAAGCCCACGCGTGTGACCGGGACGCCGATGAGGTGGGGGTCGATCTGGCGGAGTTGGTGTCGACTGTTCCCATGCGCCGGCTGGAAAGTCTGGCGATAGCGGCCACCCACTGGCGGATCGGCACCGCGCTGGCCGCTCTCGACCACAAGGATCGGGCCGTGGAGCACTTCCGCATCGCATGGAATGCGGACCGCGGAGGCAAATACCGGCTGCTGGCGGAAAAGGCCCTGGATCGGATCGGGACGCCGGCGGCACGGTCGGACGCCTCAAGGCTGAGCCGGTAAGCAGGGCCAGGATTCCCAACGGACATTACTTTGGTCAGGGGTGCGGTCGGATCCGGCTGACACCGGACTCGCCTTT
>JBAUGH010000615.1:0-4515 GCA_049679565.1 Acidobacteriaceae bacterium | reverse complement strand
GAAAAGATCAAAGTGAAGAAGAAAGTCGCCGGTCCGGATGGCGTCGAGACCGAACAGGAAGTGGAAGAGGTCCGCAAGACGAAGACGCCGGGATATCTCGAGGCGGTTTACCACCTGTTTTCGATGGAGAAAAAGCACGGGCCGGTGATCCTGCGGATGCGCACGGCGAATCGCAGCGACCAGACACATCTGCCGTCGCTGACGCCGGTGTGGCGGAGCGCGGAGTTCCAGGAACGCGAGGCATTCGACCTGTACGGCATTATTTTCGATGGCCACCCGGACCTGCGGCGGATTCTGATGTGGGATGGATTCAAGGATCACCCCATGCGCAGGGATTACGTGCCGCCGCCCGATGACATCCCGGCTGCGGAGGAGGTGCACGCGTGACGAGCCTGGCGGAAATCGACGCGATCGCCGGCCCCGGGGAAATGATGGAAGTCTCCATGGGCCCGCACCACCCGTCCACCCATGGCGTGTTTCGCATGGATGTGCGGCTGGAGGGCGAGCGCGTGGTGCGGCTGAAGCCGGTGTTCGGCTACCTGCACCGCAACCACGAGAAAATTGCCGAGAAGGGCGCGTATCTGTCGGCGATTCCCTACACCGACCGGCTGGACTACATCTGCTCGATGACGAATAACTGGGCCTACTGCTCGGCGGTGGAGACCCTCGCCGGGCTGGCGGTGCCGGAGCGCGCGGAGTATATCCGGGTGATCGTGGCGGAACTGACGCGGCTGCAAAATCACGCATCGCTGATCGGGTTCCTGCTGCAGGACATGGGCGCCAGCGGCACGCCGCTGATGTACGCCTTCCGCGAGCGGGAGAAAATTCTGGACCTGTTCGAATCGCTGACCGGCTCGCGGATGATGTGCAACTACATGCGCTTCGGCGGGCTGCGCGTCGACGCCTCGAAGGCCTGGCTGGACGAGGCGCGGCAGCTGGTGGGGCGCTTCCCGCAGTTCATCGACGAGTTCGAAGCGCTGCTGCGCGCGAACGAGATTCTGATGGCGCGGACCCAGGGCGTGGGCGTCCTGCCGCGGGAGCTGGCCATCAGCGCGGGCATTACCGGGCCAATGCTGCGGGCCAGCGGCGTGAATTACGACATTCGCAAAGTGGACGGCTACGGCGTCTACAACCGCTTCGAGTTTCGCGTGCCGCTGGGCGATCACGGCGACGTCTACGACCGCTACATGATGCGGCTGCTCGAAATGCGCGAGACGGTGAAGATTCTGGAGCAGGCCCTCCGCGATGTTCCCGAAGGCCCGATCATGGACCCGAAGGTGCGGCTGCGCGGGCTGCGGCCCAAAGTGGGCGAGGCCTACGGGCGGATCGAGTCGCCCAAGGGCGAGCTGGGATTCTTCCTGATCAGCGACGGCACGACGAATCCGTACCGCTACCGGGTGCGGCCGCCGACGATGATCAATCTGACCGTGCTCGAAGATATGTGTCTGGGCCACAACGTCGCGGACGTGGTGATCATCCTCGGCAGCGTGGATATTGTGCTGGGAGAGATCGACAGGTGAGAAGCAGCTTTTAGCCTTCAGCTGTTAGCCCTTAGCTGAAGCAGCTGAATTAACTGGCAGTTGAGATGACGAACAAACGATTGGAACCTAAAACGTTAGAGCTAAGAGCTGGCAGCTAAAAGCTGGCAGCTGGAGTTTTCATGCTGGGTGAAGGAATTATTCAGGGATTGGTCGAGACGGCGCGGAACTTCTTCGGCAGCTATGTCGAGAAGGATCGGCTGACGACGGTGCAGTTCCCCGAGGAGCGGCGCGAGCTGCCCGAGGCCTCGCGGGTCTTCCCTTTCCTGCTCTACGACGGCAGCGATCCGGAGAAGGGCTTGCGCTGTGTGTCCTGCCAGATTTGCGAGAAGGAGTGCCCTCCGCGCTGTATCCATATAGAGAAGAGCAAGGACAAGAAGCCTGATTTTGTGGGCAAGCAGCAGTTTTATCCGGCCGTGTTCGACATCGATGTCTCGGTGTGCATGAGCTGTCAGATTTGCGTCGAGGTCTGCCCCTTCGACGCCATCCGCATGGACAAGCAGTTCGAACTGAGTACCAGCGACCGTTTTGGCGGGCTGCTGTGGACGAAAGAGCAGCTGGCCAAATCGAACGAGTACTACCAGAAGATTCATCCCGAAGAAGCGGCGGAGACGGACGGACGCCGCGAGAAGGAAATGGCCGACGCGAAGGCGAAGGCCGCAGCGGCCGCTGCAGCGGCGGCGGCCAAAGCGGCGCAGGCGGCAGCGGCTCCGGCGGCTGAGACTCCTGCAAACGGGACCACGGGGAATGGCGCAGCTGCTCCGAAGACTCCCGAAGCCAGCAAGGTGAACCCATGACGACTGCCGGCGCTGCCGATCAGATCTTCGTCACCATTGACCACTGGCTCGTGGGGCACACACCGGCTCCCTTCCAGACGCTGGTTGCGGTGGTCATTCCCGTGGCGGCGATCATCGTGGTTTTCGCAAGCCTGTTTGCCATCACCACGATCCTCGAACGCAAGGGACTGGGACGCATCCAGAACCGCTACGGTCCGAATCGGGTGGGGCCCTGCGGCATCTTCCAGCCGCTGGCCGATGCCGTGAAGTCGCTGACCAAGGAAGATATCGTGCCGCGGGTGGCCGACCATGTAGTCCACTACCTCGCCCCGCTCGTGTTGGTGGCGGCCGCCTTTCTGGCCTATGCGGTGTTGCCCATCGGGAAGAACATGACCGCGGTGAACCTCGACGCGGGCGTGCTGTTCTTCTTCGCCATTGGGGCGGCGACCGAGCTGGCGGTATTCATGGCCGGCTGGTCGAGCCGCAACAAATATTCGCTGCTGGGGGCGATGCGCGCCATCGCGCAGATGATCAGCTACGAGATTCCCCTGATCCTGTCGTCGATCGCGGTCATCATGATCTCGGGCACGCTGTCGACCACGGCGATCGTGGACCAGCAGGCGCACTACTCCAGCATCTTCCCGCACTGGAATGTCTTCACGCCCTGGGGTTTGGCGGGCTTCATCCTCTTTATGATCGCGGCGACTGCGGAAACGAACCGCAGCCCGTTCGACCTGCCGGAAGGCGAGTCGGAGATCATCGCCGGATACTTCATCGAGTACTCCGGCTTCAAATTCGCGCTGTTCTTCCTTGCCGAATACCTGGAAATGTTCGCGGTGAGCGGCCTGGGGATCACGCTCTTTCTCGGCGGATGGTCTGCGCCGTTCAGCTTCCTCACCTTCATTCCCTCGTGGTTCTGGTTCTTCGCGAAGCTGCTGGCACTGATCGCAGCGTTCATATGGGTGCGCGGTACGCTGCCGCGGCTGCGCATGGATCAGCTGATGAACTTCGCGTGGAAATTCATGCTGCCCATGACGCTGATCGTGATTTTCGCGGCAGGACTATGGAGATTTCTAACCCCGGTCTTTGCGGCCGAGGGCGCCCTGGGCGTTGTGATACGCTGGCTAATTTGTGGAACCGTGATTGCCGGGCCGTATCTGCTGCTGGCGCGCGCGCTGGAGCAGGGCAGGAAGATCGAAAAGCGCACGTACCGTTACGCCGAGTGAAACCGGCATTCGTCAACCTTCGGCTGGTCCGTGATTTGAGTCACAGTCCTGCCGCCACGGCTGTGAAATGGTAGGACTGGCCCGCAGGCGCACTATCCGGGCCCTGCACGAACAAGGATGACTCTGCCTTTCCTGATTCTCGCGATCATGACCCTGGCCGGAGGCGTGGCGGCGATGACGCTGCAGCGGCTGGTGCACTGCGCACTGGCGCTCGCCGTATCCTTTGCCGGGCTGGCGGCGCTCTATCTGTACCTGGGCGCGGAGTTTGCCGGGCTGGCACAGTTGCTCGTTTACGTCGGTGCGATTGCCATCCTGATCGTCTTTGCGATCCTGCTGACGCGGGGCGCCGAAGAGACCGGCGAGACGCGTTTTTCGCCCAAAGGACTGGGCGGAGCGGTGATTGCGCTGGCAGTATTCGGTGTGCTGGCGTGGGCCGTGACCACCAGCAGCGCGGCGCGGATCAACGCTGTTCCCGCAGCGCCCGAGGCAAGTATGCGGCAGATCGGCCAGGCGCTGATGCAGCAGTACGTGCTGCCGCTGGAAGTGATCGCGCTCATGCTGACGGCAGCGATGATCGGCGCGGTGATTCTGGCGCTGCGCGAGAAGCATACAGCCGAGGAGATCTGCGGATGAACCCGCTCGCTGGTTGTCTGCTCGTCTCCGCTCTTCTGTTTTCGACCGGACTGGCCGGCGCCCTCACCCGGCGCAGCGCGATCCTGGTGCTGGCCGGCATTGAGCTGATGCTGAACGCGGCCAATCTGAACTTCATCGCCTTTTGGCGATTCGGTCCTCATCCGGAAGCGCTGACCGGATTGATCTTCGTGGTCTTCTCCATCGCTGTTGCCGCTGCGGAAGCCGCGGTAGGCCTGGCGCTCATCCTGGCGATCTACCGGCACGCGCGCACCTCCGACGTGAGCGAGATAACGGAGATGAAGGGCTAGCCGATGAACACAGCCTGGATCGTTCGCAACCTGT
>JBAUGH010000614.1:0-1873 GCA_049679565.1 Acidobacteriaceae bacterium | reverse complement strand
GCGGGGCCGGGGCCGGCGGTGGAGGCAGCGCTCCTGCGGCCGCTCCCAGTCCGCAGCCGATGGATGTGCCTTCTGAGACTCCGAATCCGCAGCAGGAACATCATCAGAACGGCGTTCCGGGGGTGATGCTGACCAGCGATATCCACCAGCCAACCTCGGCGACGTTCAAGTCCCAGGGGCGGAACGTGCACGTGCCCGATGGGACCGAGATGCAACTGGCGCTGGCAGTGATTCCGGCGGGCGTGCAGATCCACTAAAGGGGCAGTACACAGCACACCGTGAACAGGGCACGGCCCCCGAACCTACTCGTAGCGCAGCGATTCGATGGGGTCCATGGCGGCGGCGCGATTGGCGGGCAGGGTGCCGAAGACGATGCCGACCGTGGCCGATACCGCCAGGCCGATCACTGCCGACCATCCCGACACCGGCACGCGATAGCTGGTGAAGAATCGGATGGAAAAGGGAATGGCGAGCCCGATGACGGCGCCGATGAGGCCGCCGAACAGGGAGACGAAGACGGCCTCCATCAGAAACTGGAGCTTGATTTCGCGGGAGGTGGCGCCGAGCGCCTTGCGAATGCCGATTTCCCGGGTACGGGCGCGCACCGTGGCCAGCATGATGTTCATGATGCCCACGCCGCCCACGGCGAGGGTGACGGCGGAGACCAGCAGCAGCATCGAGGTCAGGGCGATCACCACCTTCTCTGCCAGGGTAATGAGCGCGGTCATGGTCTGGGGAACATAGACCGAGGTGGGCTGATGGCGCGCGTGGGCCACCGCGACAATTTGTTTCGCGGCGTCCTCCACGTCGGCCGAGTCGCGAATGGAGAAGTACATTTCCTTCACGTTGTCGGTGCCGGTAAAGTACTGGCCGACGGAATAGGGAATCAGGATGGTCTGGTTGGCGATCTCGGTTTCGCCGAAGGTTTCCACACGCTCTTTAAAGGTGCCGATGACGGTGAAGGGAATGCCGGCAATCTCGAAAGTGCGGCCGATAGCGGCGTTGGCGCTGCCGAACATGGCGCGGGCGAAGGGTTCGGTGACGTCGGCCACCTGGGTGTGGGTAGTCTCATCTTCTTCATCGAAGAAGCGGCCGCTGAGCACGACCAGGTTGCGGACCTGGCGGTAGGGCGGCTCCACGCCGAGGACCAGCACTTCGCGGACGACGCCGTCGAAGCTGATGTTCTGGTGCATCTCGAGGACAACCGACGACGCGGCAACAGCGGGTACCTGTTCATCGATGGCGCGCTCGTCGTCGAAGCGGAGGAAATCGGTCTGGGTGTTGGTGACGGCGCCTGAGCCGCCGCCGGCGTACTCCAGTTCGACGAGGTTGGTGCCGATGCCCTGGATTTCGCTCAGGATGTACTGCTTTCCGGTTGCGGAAATGGCGACCACGAGGATGAGCGAATCGGTGCCGATGACCATGCCCAGCGCGGTGAGGACAAAACGCACTTTGGCAGTGCGGAAGCTGTCGATCGCCAGGCGCGCGATCTCGCTGAGCATGATGGTCTGGCGCGCGCTGGCGAGGGTTTTTTCAAACGACAAGCGGGGGCTGGTGCGGTCCGGGACCATCTGCAAATACAGGATGCCACAGGCGGGGAGGCTGATTCACAACGATTCGCGCGAGCGGACGCGGGCTGAAGCCGGTTCGGAACCCCGGACAGGAAAGGCTGCCCGATGGGCAGCCTTTCCTGTGAGAGAGCATCCGCTTCGCCGGCCCTCTCGCCAGGGGCGGCGAGAAGGGTGGGGACCCGCGGCTTGTTTTCAGAGCGCGACGGTGACGGCTTTCACCTCGGTGTAGTTGTGGAGGACTTCCTCGCCCATCTCGCGGCCCCAGCCGGACTGCTTGTATCCGCCGAAGGGGAGGGAGGCGT
>JBAUGH010000613.1:0-1837 GCA_049679565.1 Acidobacteriaceae bacterium | reverse complement strand
ATCCTTGAGAATGAACAGGAGCCGTTTCGTGTCTGTGTCCTCACCCCGCCCTTTCGCCCGCACTCTCTATATCGTTCCGGCGCTGCTGCTCCTGTTTCCGCTCGCGCTCCCCGCTCAGGTGTCCTATACCTCCATGCCGCTCGACGCGGGATTCGGCCCCCTCGATCCGTCCCAGCCCGCCATCCCCGTCCAGCAGATCGTCACCGAGTTCACCGCCAAAGAGTCCCTCTTCCGGCACGCGCTCGATAACTACACCTGGACCCGCAGCGTTAAGGTCGAAACCCTCGATGACGACAACAAACCCGATGGCCAGTACTACCAGGTGGTGGACATCGGCTACGACTCCCAGGGCCAGCGCACGGAGCGGGTCATCGACGCCCCCGAGGCCAGCCTTACCCGGGTGATGATGACCCCCGCCGACTTTCAGGACATCGAGGAGCGCCTGCCCTTCGTCCTCACCACCGAAGACGCGGCGCAGTATGACATCACCTATGTCGGCAAGCAGCGCATCGATCAGATTGAGACATGGGTTTTCGACGTCAAACCCAAAGTCATGGAGAAGAAGCACCGCTATTTCCAGGGCCGCATCTGGGTCGACCAGAAAGAGCACCAGATCGTCGTCACCAACGGCAAGAACGTCCCGGACGATACCCGCCCCGGCCACGAAGACTTATCGATTCCCTTCGTTACTTATCGCCAGTTAGTGGACGGCAAGTACTGGTTCCCGGTTTATACGCACGGCGACGGCACGCTGCACTTTACCGCCGGGCGTGGCTACCTCAGCGAAGACGTGCACATGCGGGAGACGGTGAAGTACACCAATTACCACCAGTTCCACACCAGCATTCGCGTGATCTATCAGGGACAGGACATCACGGGCAATCCGCAAAAGCAGCCGCCCGCGGGTCAAACCAATCCGCCGGCTCAGAACGCGCCACCCTCCAATCCACACTGAGGCACGAAAGACCTCACTGTGGCGACAAGGGTTTCCGGAGCAGCCGTTTCCGAACGCTGCCCGCTGAACGCTGTTCTTATACCAGCTTTCGTCCCAGGCGCATCGCCTTCACCAGCACCCGCTGCGGCAGAGCTTCTTTCTCGGCCGCGCCGCGCATTCCGATCCACAGCCGCCCCACCGGCTTCGCCCCTACCATCTTCGCCGTCAGCTTCAGGGCCCGCGCCGCTCCGGTCGCAAAGGGAATCAGAAATCCCGGCATCGCCGACGAGGCTACCAACACCGCCTTCTTCGTGCGCGTCTTCACCCGCATCACCGGCCCCAGCTTCTCGCCCCACGGCCAGTACGTGTACCCGATCAGCCGCTCCATGAACCGCCGGAATACTGCCGTCACGTTGTAGTAGTTGACCGGCGACCCCAGCACCACCGCGCTCGCGCCTTCCACCTCGCGCAGCAGTGAGTCCAGATCGTCCTTGTGCACGCACCCCCCGCGCGTCTCTCCCGGCGCCTGGGTGCAGGTTCGGCAGTTCTTGCAGAACTCAATCTGCTGCTCGATCAGAAAAATCTTGTGTGTCTTTGCTCCGGCCTGCTCCGCCCCGGCCAGCACCGCGTCCACCGCCTGATCCGTGATTCCGCCGCGGCGGTAGCTCCCCACAATGGCAACCACTTTGCCCATGGCTGCACCTCCCCGGTACGACACGTCCGGTCAATACCAGAAAGCCCCTTTTGGGCCCCGCGCGCAGTATCCGGCGTCACACCCGCCATTCGTCAGGACGCCAGTCCCGGATGCGCTCCTTGATCTGCTTCCGGTTCAGGTTCTCCTCCAGCGCCTGGCGCGCCAGGGCCACAACCTCCCCATCGCCGGCAAAACGCAATCCGATGAGC
>JBAUGH010000612.1:0-2500 GCA_049679565.1 Acidobacteriaceae bacterium | reverse complement strand
CGCACGTCGCCGTCACCAGCGCCGAGACCCCCGCCAGATCCGCGAAAGCTTCGAGCTCCTCACCCGCCAGAGTCAGCGGAACCAGCGCCGGCCGGCACGGCTCAAGCGGAATTCCGAACTGCCGCGCCAGCTCGTACCCAAATCCCGTCGCGCCCATTTTCGCAATCGACAGCCCTCCCGTCGCCACCACCAGCGCCGGCGCCGTGAAAACGTCCTTCCCCGCAACCACCGTGAACGCCCCGCTCGAATCGTCGCGCCGCACCTCGCCAATCGCGGTCGAGACCAGCACCCGCACTCCGGCGTCCGCGCATTCCCTCATCAGCAGGTCCACGATCTGGGTTGCCGGTCCGTCGCAGAAAAGCTGTCCCAGCGTCTTTTCGTGATACGCAATCCCGTGCCGCTCCACCAGCCCGATGAAATCCGCCGGCGTCGTCCGGGCAAGCGCCGACTTGGCGAAATGCGGATTGGCCGAAAGAAAATTCTCCGCCCGGCTGTGCAGGTTGGTGAAGTTGCATCGCCCTCCGCCCGAGATCAGGATCTTCTTGCCCGGCCGCTCCGCGCGCTCCAGCACCGCAACCCGGCGTCCGCGGCGCCCCGCTTCCATCGCGGCCATCAGCCCCGCAGCCCCGGCGCCGAGGATAAGAACATCGAAACGATGCGAATTCACGATCCGTATTGATTAAACCATTCACCCCGCCCGTCGCCTGCCCCAACTCCGCTCACACCGCGTCTTTCACCGGAGCGCACACCCCCTCGATTCCCGCCGCCTCAGCACCCGGAAAATACTTCCGCTGGAAGTAGAACGCCACATTCACCAGCCCGATCATCACCGGCACCTCCACCAAAGGACCGATGACCGCCGCGAACGCCGCGCCCGAGTTGATCCCGAACACCGAAACCGCCACCGCAATGGCCAGCTCGAAGTTATTGGAAGCCGCCGTAAACGCCAGCGTCGTCGTCTTCGAATAATCCGCCCCCAGCTTCCTGCCCATATAGAACGAGACCAGGAACATCACCACGAAATACACCAGCAGCGGCGCCGCGATCCGCAGCACATCCAGAGGCAGCCGCACAATCGCGCCCCCCTTCAGCGAGAACATCACCACAATGGTGAACAGTAGAGCGGCCAGCGTCAGAGGGCTCACCCGCGGGACAAAATTGCTGTCGTACCACCCGCGTCCCTTCGCTCGAACCAGAACCGTGCGCGTCAGAAATCCCGCCAGAAACGGAATGCCCAGGTAGATGAAGACGCTCCGCGCAATCTCCCCAATCGAAACGTGAACTACCGCGCCCCGCAATCCGAACGCCTCCGGCAGCACCGTCACAAACAGCCACGCGTACAGCGAATAGAAGAAGACCTGAAACAGCGAGTTGAACGCCACCAGCCCGGCCGCGTAATCCGTGTCGCCTTTGGCCAGTTCGTTCCACACAATCACCATGGCGATGCACCGCGCCAGGCCGATCAGGATCAGTCCCGCCATGTACTCCGGATAGCCGCGCAGGAACACAATCGCCAGCACGAACATCAGCACCGGCCCAATCACCCAGTTCTGCACCAGCGACAGCGCCAGCACCTTCTTGTTGCGAAATACCTCGTGCAGTTCCTCGTACCGCACCCGCGTGAATGGCGGATACATCATCACGATCAGCCCCACGGCGATCGGAATCGACGTCGTGCCCACGCTGAACCGGTTCAGAAACGGCACCACCCCCGGCACCAGCCAGCCCAGCGCAACCCCCGCCGCCATCGCCGCAAAAATCCATCCCGTCAGGTACCGGTCGAGAAAAGAAAGACGGCCTCGCATCTGCCTCACGACCTCCCGATCCGGTCGATCTCTTTTTTGATCGCCAACTGCTCCAGCGTCGCCAGCGGCAGCGACAGAAACAGCCCGATCCTCCGGTCCAGAATCACAAACGCATCCCGGAACGCCCGCGCAATCTCCTCCTCGGTCCCCTTCACCGCGGCCGGATCGGGAATCCCCCAGTGCGCCGTCATCGGCTGCCCCGGCCAGTACGGGCACTCCTCTTTGGCCGCGTTGTCGCACACCGTAAAAACAAAATCCAGATGCGGCGCGCCCGCCCCTGAAAACTCATCCCACGACTTGCTCCGCAATCCCTCCACCGGCATCCCCGCCGACGTAATCTGCTGCAGCGCCTCCGGCCGCGGCGCGCCCGTCGGATGGCTCCCCGCGCTGTACGCCGTAAAGCGTCCGTTGCCCTTACGGTTCAGGATTGCCTCCGCCATAATCGACCGTGCCGAGTTTCCGGTGCACAGAAAAAGTACGTTCCAGTGGCCGGCCATCGCCTTAACCTCGCCCCCCGATGGTGACCGTCCCGCCACAGCACGCCGGCCCGCAACATGCCGCCGTTGGCTTCACCGCCCGCACAAACGCGCTCAGAAACTTCCCCTGCGCCGCCATCGCATCCACATCCACTCCCGCCGCCGTCAGAAACGCTCGCGCATCCTCCACTTCGTAGACCCGCGTTTCTTCCATCTCAA
>JBAUGH010000611.1:0-1517 GCA_049679565.1 Acidobacteriaceae bacterium | reverse complement strand
GTGCAGTAGGTTGTGCGGTGAAGAAAAAGCCCGGCAGAAATGCCGGGCTTCTCGTTATTCAGGTTTTGCGCGAAGCGCGTCCGCCCGTGCGGCCAGCACTATTCAGCCGGGGCTTCTTCAACCGCCTTCGCCTGCGCCACAGTCCAGTTAGGGTCGCCCACCTTGAACCGGGCGAATCTACGCACCGTAATGTTCTCGCCCAGCTTCGCAACCTTGCTCGCGATCAGGTCCTTGATGCTCTGCGATTGTTCCTTGATGAAAGGCTGCTCCAGCAGGCAGACCTCCTCGTAGAACTTGGTCATCTTGCCTTCGACGATCTTCTCCACCACCGGCGCCGGCTTCCCTGTCGCCGTGGCCTGGGCGCGGTAGATTTCCTTCTCCCGGTCCAGATCCTCCGGGGTCACGTCTTCGCGGCGGATGTACCTGGGGTCGGTCGCCGCGATGTGCATGGCGATGTCCTTCAGCAGTTCCTGGAAGTCCTCGGTGCGAGCCACGAAATCCGACTCGCAGTTGACCTCGACCAGCACGCCGATCTTGCCGCCGGCGTGGATGTACTGCCCCACCGCGCCCTCATTGGTGGTGCGGGTGGCTTTCTTCTGCGCGGAGGCCATGCCGCGCTTGCGCAGCACCACAAAGGCGCCTTCCATATCGCCCTTCGTTTCCTGCAGGGCCTTGAGGCAGTCGCCCATCGGCGCGCCGGACTTCTCGCGCAGTTCTTTTACCAGCTTGGCATCGATCTTGTCAGTCACAGTAGACATCCTTGATTCCTTCTTCCTCAGCTTCAGAGTTTCATGATCCGCAAACCGGCGAGGTCAACGGAATGCGGATCGTCACACACAAAGAGCGTGGCACCGGTTGACGGCAGCCACGCTCTTTTCAAACGCAGAACCGTCGTTAGTAACCGCTCTCGGCAGCCTCGGCTTCGTCCAGCGCGGCCACGATGGCGGGAGCCTTGCGAATGCCTCCACCCAGCGCGGCTTCGAGATCGATCGCTTCGGTGCTCTCGGGCTCGGGGGCAGCAGCGGCTTCGGCTGCGGGCTCGCCTTCGACGGCCACAGCCTGGATATCGGCCGTCACCCCGCCCTGGTCGAACGCCTTGTCGTTCTGGGCGGCTGCGCCTTCGGCCACCGAGTCGGCAATCTTCGACGTGAAGAGCCGGATGGCGCGCAGGGCGTCGTCGTTGCCCGGAATGACGTAGTCGACCACCGTGGGATCGCAGTTGGTGTCGACCACCGCAACCACCGGGATGCCCAGCTTGCGGGCTTCCTTCACGGCAATCGCTTCGTTCGACGAATCGACCACGAAGATGGCGTCGGGCAGGCGGCGCATGTTCTTGATGCCGGCCAGATTGGCCTGCAGATGCTTGCGCTCGCGCTCGAGGCGGATCACTTCCTTCTTGGTCAGCAGATCGTAGCGGCCGTCCCCCGCCATCTCATCCAGTTCCTGAAGGCGCTTCACCGATTTCTGAACCGTCACCCAGTTGGTGAGCAGCCCGCCGAGCCAGCGCTGGTTGATGT
>JBAUGH010000610.1:0-13479 GCA_049679565.1 Acidobacteriaceae bacterium | reverse complement strand
TTGAGCTACTCGCCCGCAGGTTGAGCCGTTTTGCGGGCCTCCGAGCCCGCAGGCGAGATCCCGAACGCAGCGAAGGATCCAGCCACCCTTATTGTAGCTGCGGCCGCCGCCTGCAAAGCCGCGCCCCACGCGGCCTCCGCCGTCCGGGTATCTCGTCCGCAACCCGCCGCGTACAGCGTGATCCCGAACCCATCCTCACCCCGAAACGCCGCCGCCCTCACCACCAGATCCACCCGCGCCCGCTGCCTAGCGACGCCCCGCAGTTCCAGCGCCGTCTGCCGCGCCCACGCCTCATGCTGCGCAAACGATCGAAACACCGCCGCGTCGCATGCGAGCACATCGACGTAACCCGCGACCCCGCTCCCGCACTCTTCCGGCGCAGCCTCAAATTCCAGCGGATCGATTTCCCCCGCTGCCAGCGGCCATCCATCGCACTTTGACGTGAACACCGGCGACTCCGTCCGGTTGAGCAACAGCAGCGCCCCGCGCAGCGCCGGCCGCTCCTCTGCCTCCGCAATCTCGCCGACCCGTTCCGGATGACTGCGCAGATCGATCCATCCGTCCCAGCCGGCATCGATGGACGCCAGCTCTGGCCCGATCTCCACCGCCCAGTCAGCTTCCATAGGGTGCGTCCCCGCGCGCGCGCTCACTCTGCTCCAGCAGGAACCCGAGCAGCGTCTTCTCCGCCCAGCGGCCGTCGTCGCCCGCCCCACGCGCCGCCGCCAGAAACGCGCAGTGTCCTCCGTGCCGTGTCTCCAGCAACGTCACCTGCGGATTCCCCTGCAGCGCCTCCCGCGTCTCCGGCAGCATCCGGATAAACGGATCGTCGACGGAGTGCACGATCAGCGTCGGCACCGGCAGCGCACCCGCAAACTTCGAGCTGGCCACCGAGTAGTAATAATCGTCCGCGTCGCGAAACCCGCCGTAACGCGCCACGATTTCGCCGTCGAATTCCCGCATGGTGTGGATGCGCTCGACCGCCGCATCTCCATAAATCCGGGGAAACAACACCATCCGCCGCCGCACCCGGGCCAGCATGTTCCGCAAAAAGTGCCACTCGTACAGTCGATTGGCCGGCAGATGCAGCGCCGCCGACGAAGCTGCCAAATCCATCAGCGGCGAAATGCCCACCGCCGCCTTCACCTCCCGCGGCAGCGCCGTTCCCATCTCTCCCGCATATTTCAGAACCAGATTGGCTCCCATGGAGTAGCCCACGAGCGCGACCGCCCCCAGCCCCTGCTCGCGGATAATCGCCTCCACCACGCGGCCCACATCGCCCGATCGCCCCGAATGATAGATCGTCGGCGAAAGCGCATCGGTTCCGCCGCAGGTGCGCATGTTCATCCGGACCACGTTCAGCCCGGCCGCCAGCGCCCGCGCTGTGTTGCCCACCACGTATTGCGAGTTCGACGATCCTTCGAGGCCGTGCACCAGCACCACGGTCAGCCGCCCGGCGCGCACCGCCGGCGGTTGCCAGTGACAATGGCACAGCACCTGGCTTGCCCCATAGCCGGCCACCGGCCCTTCCACTTCCACCAGCAGCGATTCCGGTTCAGGCAGCTCCAACCGCCGCGGCAGAAAATTCCCTGCCAGCGTTTGCGCATGGCCGCCGCGCAGCCAGCGCCGCGGCGTGAACTCCGTCCCCCAGGATGTACCGGCGCCGGCGGCCGTTTCCTCCGCCTTCACCGGGACCGCTCGCGCACCGACTCGAGCACCGCCATCGCGTGCAGCGCTCCGGCCGGATCTTCCTCATGCTTGAAGTGGGCGAAGACGTCGCCCTGCGCCGCGCGTTCCAGCAGCTGATCGCGAATCTCCGCGAGCTGCGCCTCGGTGTAATCGCTCTTGCGCCGCCGATAGCAGGTGAACGGCGCCGTCACCACATCCGGTGTCTCGAGGTCGTCGCTCTCCGCGACGCACAGCGCCGCCTCCGAGCGCTCCAGCAGCCGGTAGATGGCCGCGTCGAACCAGCTCGCGTGCCGGAACTCGAACGCCATCCGCAGCCGCAGCGGTTTCGCATCCGCCAGAAACTGCGCCAGCCGCCCTTCATCGGCTTTGAAATTGGGCGGCAGCTGCACCAGCACCAGCCCCATCCGTCCCGCATCGGTCACCGGCTGGATCGCCGCCGCAAACGCCTCCAGGGTCGGCCCGCAATCCTGCAGCCGCTGGAAATGGCTGATCTTCTGCGGCGCCTTGAAGGAGAAGCGGAACTCTGCCCCGGTCTGCGCGAGCCACGCATCCACGCTCGTCTGCCGCGGAAAGCTGCGGAAGGTATAGTTCACCTCGACGGAGTTGAGCCGGCCGGCGTAGTACTCCAGGAATTTTTTCGTGGGCAGCTTCTCGGGATAAAATCCAGGCTTCCAGGTTGGATACGCCCACCCGGAGCAGCCGACAAAGACGCGGCTTCCGATCATGCTTCCGCCAGGATTCGTCACGGGGTCTGGGGTGCATCTGGGGCGGCTAGTGGGGATCGAACCCACGACATCCTGAGCCACAGTCAGGCGTTCTGCCGCTGAACTATAGCCGCCATACCAACCCTGATTGTAGCATTGGCCCCTGGGTCGCTTCGCCCGACGCGGAACGGCAAAACCTGATGCCGGAACCCTCAAAACCCGAGATTCTTCCGCCCCGCCCGACGCTCCGCGAGCGCGCCGAGCGCCTCTTCTCCGACCGGAATCTCGACCTCTTCGCCCATCTCCTCGACGACGTCTTTCGCATCCCCGGCACCCGCATCCGCCTTGGCCTCGACGGCCTGATCGGCCTGATCCCCGGCCTCGGCGACGTGCTCGCCGGCATCGCCTCTTTCGTTCTCATCTTCGCAGCGTGGGTGCGCGGCGTCCCGTACGTCACCCTCCTCCGCATGATGATCAATCTCGCGCTCGACGTGCTCATCGGCGCCATCCCCCTCTTCGGCGACATCTTCGACATCGCATGGAAGGCCAACCGCCGCAACTACCTCCTGATGACGCGCCACCTGCGCGAGCCGCGCCGCCATACCTGGAAGGACTACGTCTTCCTGCTCACTCTGGCCGCTGTGGCGCTGGCCATCCTCGCCGTTCCCCTCGTCGTTCTGCTGCTTATCGTTCTCTGGATCGCCCATCGCGTCTGATCGTGCGCGGAAAATCTCCGCATCGAAATCCCGCAGAGCGGTCCTTGCCGACGAAAACCGCTGCCTCGCCCGCGCTACAATTTGCCTTCGGGAACCGGTGGCACGCTCGCGCCCGGCCGCCCAACACCCTATGGATCTCGGCCTCAAAAGCAGTGTCATCGTCGTCACCGGCGGAGGAGCCGGCATTGGCGCAGCCATTTCCCGCGCCTGCCTCGACGAAGGCGCCACCGTCGTCGTCCTCAGCCGCGCCTCCGACAACGTCCAACACTTCCTCGCCGAGATGCGCGGCGCCGGCCGCCCCTGCGATTTCTTCGAGGCCCAGCTCGCCGACCCCGAGCAATGCCGTCGCGCCATCGACTCCGTTCGCTCGAAGTACGGCAGCCTGCTCGGCCTGGTCAACAACGCCGGGGCCAACGACGGCGTCGGCCTTGCGTCCGGCTCGCCTGACCGCTTCCTCGAAAGCCTGAAGCAGAATCTGCTGCACTACTACGCGCTCGCCCATTACGCGCTGCCCATGCTCAAAGCGTCGCGTGGCTCCATCGTCAACATCAGCTCGAAGGTCGCGCTCACTGGCCAGGGCGGAACCTCCGCCTACGCCGCCGCTAAAGGCGCGCAGCTCGCCCTTACCCGCGAATGGGCGGCGGAGCTGGCTCCCTTCGGCGTCCGCGCCAACGCCGTACTCCCGGCGGAGGTGATGACGCCGCTCTACGAGCGGTGGATCTCCACCCGCCCCGACCCGCAGCAGGCTCTCGACGAGATTCGCCGCCGCATCCCGCTCGGCCATCGCATGACCGAGGCCTCGGAGATTGCCGCCATGACCGTCTTCCTGCTCTCGCCCACGCAGAGCGCCCATACCACCGGCCAGCAGATCGTCGTCGACGGTGGTTATACCCACCTCGACCGCGCGCTGACGTAGGGGCTGGAAGCCGCGTCAATACGGCTGGAAATTCGATTTGCCTGCGATACAATCGGGGCAGGTTCGGGGCGTAGCGCAGTCTGGTAGCGCATCTGCTTTGGGAGCAGAGGGTCGGGGGTTCGAATCCCTCCGCCCCGACCATTAGAAAGCAATCGATATAAGCACTTAATTTTATTCGAGATAGCGTATCTGCTTTTTAGCTGTCGCCGCTTCCTGACATTTCAAATGGATCCTGAACCTGCTCCGTCCGGGCAGTCAGCCGCTCCTGCATCAGCCATATCAACGAGCCGAATTCGCCTCCGCCGTGCGAGCGTCCCGCACTCGCCTGGACGACCCCGCCGTCACCCTGAACGCCGCTGCGCTCACCAAAATGCTTGCTGAGCTGGAGCGCCGGCTGAAACTAACAGAGAAGATCGGCTGATCGCGCGCGAATCATACTGCGTGTCCGCGGTCACTCTGTCAGGCGGCTGAGATGACTCAGGATAAGTTCGAGCATCGCGACGATTTGTCCCGAGGACTGCGCCTCCAGCAAAGGGGCCCCGGTAAAGCCGTCATCCTTATCGAAAGAACGCTGCAGGCGAAGCCTGCTTCCCTTCCGGTTCGTGAGCTGATATCCACCTTCCAGGTCCTCGGACACGATTCCACGGTGAACCAGGGTTCTTATGATCCTGTAAGTTGTCGACATGGACACCCTGGTGCGCTCCGCTATCTCCCGGATCCGAGCTGGCGACTTGCTTGCGTGCAGGAAATCGATGATATCGAGGGTATGCATCACTACCGGCACTGAATAGGTGTGCGTCCTGACGATTTTGAGCATCACAACACTCCCCGGCCTTAATGTTTACGCTCAAACAGCCTCGACCCCGCATCTTTCATAGTCGGCGCGCGCCGGTCAGGAACTAACTTCCTCGATGACATTCTCGGGAGCCGCTACTTCGCAGCCCGCGAGGTCTTCCAAAACCCGGATGGATCCGCAGATGTCCTCATCGCCGTAACCTTTCGCCATAGCTGCACGCAGCATCTGCTTCGCGAGTGCCGTGATCGGAGCGGGAACATCCAGCTCCGCGGCCGACTGCAACATCAGCTCCATATCTTTTTCCAGCCACCTGACGGAGAAGTTCGGCTCGAAATTCCGTTCGAAGACCATGGGCGCCTTGGCCGCCACCATGCCGGAACGGGCTGCACTGTTGTTGACGATGTCGAGCAGCAGGCGGGGAGAAACTCCCGCTTTGGTCGCCAGCACGAAGCTCTCATTGAAGGCCTGGAGCAGGCCGCCGAGGATCATGTTCTGCGAGAGCTTGGCCTGGAGGCCCATCCCGGCATCGCCGCAATAGTAGAATTGCTTGCCCATCGCTTCCAGCCAGGGCCGCACGCGCTCGAAAACCGGCTGCCTGCCTCCGACCATAAAGGTCAGCGTCGCACCTTCGGCTCCGGCCTTCGACCCGCTGCACGGTGCGTCGAGAAAGTCGATGCCCCGTGCCGCCAGATCGGCGGCTATCTCCCGGCTCGCCGAAGGAGCAATCGTGCTGCAGTCCACAATCGTCAGTGGACCCCTCTTGCCGGCGGCCAGTCCCTGCTCCCCGCAGATCACCTCTGTCGACATGCGGGTATCGCCGACGCAAAGGAAGACGCAATCGCTGCGTTCCGCAACTTCGGCTGGTGTCGCACAGGCGGTTCCGCCCTCACGGGCCAACTCTGTCGCCTTACCTTCGGTATAAGACCACAACGCCACATCATGGCCGGCGCGGATCAGATTCCGCGCCATTGGCCGGCCCATGATACCCAATCCCAGGAAACCAAGGTTCGCCATCGTTGTTACAACTCCTCTCCTCGACGATGATCCACTCCACGCGGCGCGGGTTCGGCCCGTTCCGCCTCAGGCAAAGTTTTGTGGTCAGCCCAACGACCGACCGCCCTTCTTATCTGTTCGTGCCGACCTTTCCCTGACGTCTGCCAGGATTGCACGCTTGGCTGGCACTGGAGGTCCCCGCGAAACCGCCCGATCTCCCCGGGGATCATTGGCTTTCGGCGGTTAGCCCACAAATCGCTCCTCGAGTAAAACACGTTCATAAGCAGGAATCGTCAGAAATTCAGCGAACTTAGGCGAGCATAGCAATTCCCTCATAAGATCGGCGGCCTTCAGGTAGGCGGCAAACCGGCCTGAATCCGAGCTTTGTCTTTCGAGTTCCTCGGCGATCAGGCCTTCCACCAGGCGCGTATCGACTATGCGGCCATCGCTCATCCTCGCGTGGTGGTGGGCCCACTGCCACAGTTGCGCCCGACTGATTTCCGCCGTAGCCGCATCTTCCATCAGGTTGAAGAGGGGCACGCAGCCGATACCGCGCAGCCAGGCCTCCATATAACCGAGTCCCACGGCAACGTTCTGTCTCAGGCCAGCTTCCGTGATTTCTCCTGCAGGGGGCTGCACCAGCTCCTCGGCTGTGACGCTGTAAACGGATAACTGTCGCTCAATCTGATTGGGTCCTGGCATCAGCCGGTTAAAGACTTCCATAGCAACGAATACAAGGCCAGGATGCGCCACCCACGTTCCGTCGTGGCCGTCGCTGGCTTCGCGCTCCTTGTCGGCGCGCACCTGCGCAATCGCCTTGTCATTGGCGATTGGATCGGACTTTACAGGGATATACGCCGACATACCACCCATCGCATGCACCCCGCGTCGATGGCAGGTCTTGATACAAAGCCTCGAATAGCTGCGCATGAAGTGAGTTGTCATCGTGATCCGGCTGCGGTCGGGGAGCAGGGCGTGCTCATTCTGAGCGAACTTTTTGATATAGCTGAAAATGTAATCCCAGCGTCCGCAGTTCAGCCCCGCCGAGTGCTCTCGCAATTCGTAAAGAATTTCATCCATCTCAAAACTGGCCAGGATAGTTTCTATCAGGACCGTCGCTTTGATCGTTCCCGAAGGCAGTCCGAGCTCGCGCTGTGCATCGAGAAATAGATCGTTCCAGAGACGTGCCTCCAGGTAACTCTCCATTTTGGGAAGATAGAAATAGGGTCCGCTGCCCCGCGCCAGCAACTCCCTGGCATTGTGATACAGGTAGAGTCCGAAATCGAAGATCGATCCTGACATCGGTTCACCATCGACAAAGATATGGCGTTCCTCCAGATGCCAGCCTCGGGCGCGCACAAACAGCACCGCAGTCTTTTGGTTTAGTCGGTAATGCTTTCCGCTTACCGGATCCGTATAGGTGATCGTTCGGCGGACTGCTTCGCGCAAATTGAGCTGGCCATCCAGCAGGTTCGTCCAGGTGGGGATGCTCGAATCTTCGAAATCCGCCATGAACACCTTCGCCCCGGAATTGAGGGCGTTGATGATCATCTTGCGGTCCACCGGCCCGGTGATCTCTACCCGCCGATCGAGGATATCCGAAGGCAGCGGCGCGACCGTCCATGTTGTCTCCCGAATCTGTCGTGTCTCCTCCGGAAAATTGAGTTTTTCTCCTGCATCTATGCGGCCCTGGCGGGCGATACGCGCCTGCAGCAGTTCTTTGCGGCGCTCGTGGAAGCGGCGCTGCAGTCCCACGACGAACGCCAACGCCTCGGTCGAGAGCACCGCAGCGTGCGCCCCCGCTACGGGGGTCGTCAGAAAGACGCCAGGAATATCGCTGTTGCTGGCCATGCTCCAATCCTCCGGCCTTCCCCTGGTTCACGCAGAACCTTCTCATCACTTCAGGGTGGCTTACCTTGCCACTAACCCCATGAACGGCGGCACATACGCCATCAGATACACCAGCACTCCCACCAGACAGGCCAGCGCCAGGCTGTGCAGAAATACAAAGCGCAGGATCGTTCCTTCCTGCCCATAGGTCTGAGTGGCGGTGCTGGCCACGACGATGCTGGGGGCCGCGATCATCTTGCCCATTACTCCGCCGGCCGCGTTGGCGGAAGCCATCAGGACCGGCGAAACTCCAATCTGCTGCGCCGTCATCACCTGCAGACTGCCGAAGAGTACGTTGGCAGCGGTATCTGAGCCGGTACTGGCGACCCCGAGCCATCCGATCAGCGATCCGAAGAACGGATAAAAGGACCGGGTGCGCGCAAAGGCCAGACCGAGGGTGGCATCGAGGCCGCAGTAACGTGTCAAATATCCGATTGCCATCATTGCGGCAATAGTGATCAGTGCGAAGCGGATGTTATAGAGAGTCTGCACAAACGAGGAGGCCAGAGTTATCGGCCCCAGACCCATCATCAGCCCGGCTATTACCGCGGCCACAAGAATGCCGGTTCCGGTCGCGCTCAGACAGTTCAGCGTGAACACCGCGGCCTCGGTGGTCGGCCGGGCTACTACCGGGGGGACGCGCTCGACCAGGTTATTCAACCCCGCCACATGGAAGTTCAGGGTACTGTGCGGGCCCACCCAGCGCGAAAACTGAGGAAGCCCCCATGCGAATACCACCAAACTCAGCACGAGCCATGGCATCCACGCCCTGAAGATCTTGCCGGAGCTGTGATCGTACCGCCGGCGCGGATGCCCGGTAATATCCTCGCCATGCGCGTTCAGCACACGTCGCGGCTTCCAGAAGCGCAGAAACACCACGAGGGCCGCCATGCTGCACCCGGACGCCACGATACCCACCAGCGTGGGGCCGGTGAGAAAGGCCATCAAAAGGTGAGCCACCGTGAAGCTGCCACCCGCAACCAGGATCGCGGGCCACACTTCCACCATGCCGCGAAACCCGGCAAATATCCACACAAGCCAAAAAGGAACCAGAATGCAGAAACCGGCCAGCAACACCGCCGTGGTCCGGGTCAGCAGCACGAGGCTGATCCCCGTGACCCCATGCAGGGCGACGATCGGAATGCCCAGAGCCCCAAAGGCAACCGGCGCGGTATCGGCCAGCAGCGCCAGCCCGGCCGCGTGCAGCGGCTTGAAACCCAGACTAATCAGAATGGCGCCGCACACGCATACGGGCGTACCGAAACCCGACGTCGCCTCAAAAAAAGCCCCCAGCGAAAAGGCGATCAGCAGCAGCTGCAGTCGACTGTCTTCAGTAATGTTAGTAAGACTCTCCTGCAGCGTAAGAAAGGTACCGGTCCTTACTGTGAGCTCATAGAGGAAGATAACGGGAAGAATGATCCAGCAGATAGGAAACAGTCCATAGCCTGCGCCATAAGTGGCTGCGGTAAGCGCCAGTCGCACAGGCATGTGGAACACAACCATGGCGACCGCCAGAGCGGTCAGCAGACCGGCACAGGCTGCGAGGTGCGCTTTTACGCGCAGGATCGCCATCGCTCCAAGCAACACCACGATTGGCAGCGCAGCCACAGCAGTGGAGAGCTGCCAGTGGCCCAGCGGATCATACCCCTGTGCCCAATGGCCGCTTGTAACGTTGGTGGTCAGCAGGTAAATGGCGCAGGCAACCACCAGGCCGACGGCCACCAGCAAACCGGCTGGAGAACCGGCTGGGCGCTCCTTCTTTTCGGGTTCCGTAGCAATCGGAGCTGGACAGTTGGATCCCATGGAATCCTCAGGATGACATTAAAACACGCGCAACCGAGTTCTGGTGAAGGTGGACTCAAATGATGAGAAGCGGTTTATGAAGATGTGCCGGTGTGTCATTATCGCCGTGCAGAATCGGCGTACTCATTCGCTGACCCTCTCGCCTCCTCATCGTAGTAACTCGCTCGCCGCCCACATGATGGGCTCAAAGCCATGAAAGTCGCCGGTGCGCCGCTGACGGTTGAGATACCACTCCAGGCTATCGTCCTTATTCGTGCCTTCGCAGACACCGGTCACATTGTCGTTCTGGTCGATGTAGCCGGTCACCGCGAGCCAGCCCTTGCGCGCGGCCCCGCCATATATGGCAGGATCGAGCCAGCCGTTCTTCACGCCGGCAATCATGGCGAAGGTGAACATGCCGGTGCTGGAGCTTTCCTCCCAGGAGTCGTCACGGTCAATGAGCTGACGCCACATGCCGTCGGGTGCCTGGTACCTGAGCAGAGCGGCCATCATGGCCCTGTAGCTCTTCATGATGCGCGCCCGCTGCGGGTGGTCCGCGGGCAGGCTGAGTAACATCTCGGTCATGCCGGCCGCGACCCAGCCGTCGCCGCGGCCCCAGAAGTAAGGCACGTCGGGCGCGTGGTAGAAGAGGCCGTTGGGCTGCTGCAGCTTATCCAGATAGGCGACCATTTCAGTGGCGTCGCGGTCGAGATATTTCCGATTACCGGTCGCGCGGTAGGCCTCGAGCTGCAGGATGGTGAGCATGTACATATCATCGATCCAGAAGCGCGTCTCCTGCGAGAGGCCGTCGGCGGTGGGCCGGTCCCACTGCCGGTCGGCGAAAGAGAGGCCAAAATCGAGATACTTCCTGTCGTTCGTCTGGATTGCAATCTCGAGGGGAACGATGCCGAAGATGGAGTCGTCTACGTGATCGCGGCGGGGAATCCTGTCGGCTTCGTTGCCGCCCGGCATGAGCGGCTCGAATCTTCTGATCAGGCGGTCGCGGAGGTCGGTGTCATGGGTCAGCTGGGCGAACGTGAGCGCGCCGTACCAGGTGCCGACCTCGCTGTAGACGATGGTGGTTTTGCCCTGGTGGGGCATAACCAGGAAGTGCTCGGCGAGCCGCTTGCCGATCTCCTGCGGCGCGCGGCCGGCGGGCCAGTTCGTGAAGTAGTTCTCCTGGGCAGCAAGGGGCAGCGCCGTCACAACAATAAGGCACACCAGCAGCCGCTTCAAAGGGATTTGCACGCCTCCTGTTTTCACGCCTTCTCTCCGGGAAGATAGTTTATGCGCCACGCAATTCTCCAAATCGATTTTGCCTTGCTAGCCATCTTGTTTGGTGACCTTCACAACCAGATAGACGAGTTTGCTGCCCGGGGCCACCAGCGTCTGGTGCGGGGTGCCGGGCGGCACATGGATGAAGCTACCTTTCGACAGTGAGGTGGCCGAAGCGCCTTCCAGCTTAACGCCGCGACTTTCGTTGGGCGCAGTTTGGTAGGCACCGATCATTTTCCCTCCGACCAGGAGCGATCCCTCGCCATCCAGAATGAACATGTAGTCGCTTTGGATCGCATGCAGTTCCGCGCGCCCGCTCCTCACGCGGACGGACAGCAGTACGGTGCTGCCGGGATACTTGTCCATGACCTCGGTGGCGATTCCTCCCGGAGACTGTGCCGCCTTCGCCACCAGCGCTTCTGCTTCCTTCTGCATTTGCGCAGTAGTCCATGCCCCGAGGCCAGCGGGTGACGGTTGCTGGGCTTGACAGTTTGCCAGAGACAGGCAAAGGAGAAGCGCGGGCGCGGTGCCGGACAGGTGCCGCCACCGCCTGAGCGCTAAGCAAATGCCATTGCCGGTTGCAGGTATGATCAGCATGTTTATAGCTCGGCAACGTAGAGCTGGGTCCACTGTGTGGCGTTTACATTGAAATAGATCCGATTGTTGAATCTGTTGGTTACCGGATGCGGATGATTGTGGCGCCACGTTGTCGCTCCGTGAGATCCGTCGAAACTGGTAATCAGCTTCCACTGATAGCCATGGATGTCTCCAACAGCGACGCCCCAGATCGATTTGGACCCGCCAAAGTTCTCGGTGGTGGTGTCCGTGATGAATAATTTTGAATCCGGCATCACCGAAGGGTGGGAGCCGGGGAACTTAGGCACTCCCGGGATCGGCTGGGCGATCCCCGTGTTGCTGTTGATCAACACCGGTCCTATGTTACTGATAGTGACGGAGTCCGAGAGCCAGGCCGGATGTCCCCATTCGCGGTTGTAGAAAAGAAAATCCCTCTGTCGCAAATCATATCCAACCAGACCCTCGCGCTTGACCGCGGTAATACTGCGGAAATTCCCGTTCGCGGGGATCGTGGAATGCGCCAATTTGAAAAATATACGTGTGCTGTCGGGGCTGAGCGCCGGAAAGCAAATCGAAATAGGCTTATCGCCAAACCATTCCGCCACGCCGTCCGGATACTTTTCCCGCACCGCGGCCGCCGTGGTTGGCGTCTGAATCTCCCCGGTCACGACGTTAAGGAGATAAAGGTCCGTATAGGTGCCGGGATCCCACTGTCTGCCGTAGATAGGCACGACATCTCCAGTCGGCACACCCCACCAGACCAGCCTGTCCCACGCCAGAACCCTTTCGCTTCCGGAGTCCAGATCGATTACCACGACGCAGGTCGTACCTTTGCGAAAATCGTGGAACACGACCCGCTTTCCGTTGGAGATCCACTGCTGGCAGGCCACTCGATGAGCATCTTCAGTATGAATGTTGCTGGCGATGATCCTTTCCTTGCCGGTGGCCCGTTCCAGAATGCGGAGATCACCGGTCTGCCCATCCGCGGTGGCGGAGGTGTAGTAGAGCACGAAATTGCCGTCAGGGCTTTCCGGGCACGTATTGAAGTAGCTATGAATTGAATGCCGGTTCTGATCGGGAGCAACCGGGTGTATGTTCAGCTTGCCCCGCCAGCCGCACAGCGGATCGTCGGATTGAGCGACCAGCTGGCTGGAAGGCAGTTGTTGTCCGAGCAGCTGAGAGGTTGACGCGAGCCCTTCCACCATGACTGCGCTTCCCACCGCCAGGAATCGCCTGCGTGACAGCATTGTTACCTCCTGATTCCGGTGAATTAAAAGTTGTACTTCATGGCGAACTGCAAAATCCGGGGACTATTCGCAGTCAGTATTCTGCCAAACGTCGAACTGCTTTCAGTCGCCGTGGGATTTCCGTAGTTCACTCGGTTAAGGGTGTTAAAAGCCTCAAAGCGAACTTCGATGAGTTGCTCGTGGTATACGGGGAAGAGCCTGCTGAGCGCGGCATCGATATCGATATAGCCGGGGCCCCGCAGCGAATATGCTCCCGCATCTCCGAACGTGCCAGTCGGATTCGGATTGAATCCTGCAGGATTGAGCCATTGGTGGTTGGTCGAACCGTGATCATAAGTTTGCCCGACGATATTTGGCCTGTCGAGACCCACTCCGGTCAGGGAGTTATCGGTCCCCGTTTCCGGCGAGAACCAGCTGCCGCTCTGGGCCGACATCAAAGGAGCGATCTGCCAGTCGCTCGCCAGCTTCCCCAGGAAGCCGCTTCCAAGTCGTGGCATGGATGCGACCACCGACAAATTGGCGATCTGGCGGTGGTCAAAGATGCAGTTACCGCGATCAGCGTCGCGATCATAGGGGTTCTGATAGGTGGGCCCCGATAGTTCTCCGGTAAACGCCCCCTCGCTGATGCAGTGCGAATAGGTGTAATTCGCGAGGATGGTGTAATGATGCGCCGTGCGGTGGCTGGATGAGATCATGAGCCCGTTGTATTCGGCGTTGGCGCCGTCATCCGTGTGGGCGATGGTTGAGTAGTACTGTCCTTCGGCGGGATTTTGCAGGTAGAGCACGCGGCGCTGATTCTCGTTCTTGACCGTTGAACATGCCGACGATCCACAGGTTCCGGGAATGTATGTGGCCGGGTTTTCTTCTGTCCCGATCCAGTTGTGGGTTGTCTTGTTAC
>JBAUGH010000609.1:0-4961 GCA_049679565.1 Acidobacteriaceae bacterium | reverse complement strand
GAGCCTCTCCATGATGTGCGCGCCGGTGCTCTTCATGCGCGGCGAGCCAGGCGGCTCGAATCCGTACCAGCCGAGACGCAGCAGATTCGCATCGAGCTGATCGCCGTCGAGAATACGCGCGTAGCTGCCAATCGCTGGATTCCAGGCCCTCCCTTCGATCTGACGGCGAATCTGCTCGCGCTGTTGGGCGAACTCATCGTGGGGAACCCTGCGCAGCAGGCCCTTGCTTTCCAGTTTCAGCAGCCGGTCCAGCGCCGTCCAGCACATCAGGCGGGAGTGGGTATGATTCCTGCTGGCTTTGCGGTTCTCCCAGATTCCCCGGTCGGCGCGGTCCCAGTTCTTCGCGACGTACCTGCCCAGGCCGACGAGCGCGCGCTGCGCGGTCCGGTCCAGGTGGCCGATGCGTTCGGCATAGAGCGCCGCCGCCTCGACGACCTCGCCGTAGGTATCCAGCTGGAACTGGTCGCGCGCATCGTTGCCGACGCGCACGGGACACGAGCCGCGATAACCCTCAAAGCCAGGCAGGATTTTCTCCCGCGGCGCCACCCGGCCGAACAGATCGTAGAGCACTCGCAGCTCCGGCTGGGTGAGGCGCGTGGCATAGAGCAGCCAGGAAACGAAGCTTTCCACTTCGTCCAGATAGCCCAGGCCCAGCAGGGCGCGGACCGTGAGGGACGCGTCCCGCAGCCAGCAAAAGCGGTAGTCCCAGTTGAGCGTGCCGTGGAGGCGCTCGGGCAGGGAGGTGGTGGCCGCGGCGGCAATGGCTCCGGAAGGCGCGTAGGCCAGCATCTTGAGAGTGAGCGCGCTGCGTTCCACTTCCGTGCGATAGGGCCCGCGGTACTGGGATCGAGCGGACCACTCGCGCCACCACTTGGCGGTGCGATCAATAGTGGCGCGCGCGCGGTCGCCCAGCGGCGGCAAGACCGCGGGCGCTTCCTCAGAGTAGGTCAGGGACCAGTGCAGCAGGTCGCCGCGCTGGAGGCGAATACGGGCTGTCGCCCCGTCAGAGTCCGGCGTGAGAGAAGAGTCGCCGCGGAGCCAGTAAATTCCCTTGCCGCCGCGGATGCGCAGCCCCAGCGCACCATGCTGCTCCAGGCGCACTGGACGGCGGGCAAAGCCCGGGCGGGGCCGGAAGTCGACAGCGAATTCCATGGCTCCGTCGGTGCAGCGCAGTTCGCGGAGCAGTTCGTGGTGGGGGATGAGGTTCTCCCGCTTCCAGGCCTCGGAGGCGACCGGCATCACGTCGGTGAGCGTTGCGCGTCCGCTCGGCGACCAGAACAGCGTCTGCAGCACGTTCGACCCCGGCATGTAGTGCTGTTCGGAGCGGAACGAATCCTCGGGAGTGATCGACCAGGATCCTCCGCGATAGCGATCGACGATGGCTGCGAAGGTAGCGTCGCTGTCGAACCGGGGCCAGCAGAGCCAGTCGACCGAGCCGCGCTTTGAAATCAGCGCCATGGAGCGGCAATCGCCTACGGCGCCATAGTCCTGAATCTCAGGAATTTGATCCGCAAACTGCACAATAACCCAGATGAATTCCCGCGGGCGCACGATGTCCGCAGCGCCGCGCTGCTCGAAAAGCGGTGGCGAAGTGCATTCCGGATCGAAATCTCAACCGGATCGAAACCGTTTGTACACGTGAACTTGATAGGGTAGAGACAGCGAGGTTCTCCTTTCCCTGATTGAGATGCAAACCGTCCCTGTAGTTCGCGCCAGCCTTGACGAATTCCGCCTCGCCGCGCTCACGCCGGCGCCCCGCCTCGCCGTTTTCGACTGCGATGGCACCCTGTGGAACGGCGACGCCGGCCTCGGCTTCATGAACTGGTCGATGGAGACGGGCCTCCTTTCCCGCAACGCCAGCGACTGGATCGCGGACCAGCATCGGCTCTACCGCAACGATCAGGTTTCCGAACTGGAGATTTGCGGGGAAATGGTGCAGGTCTATGACGGGCTGCGCGAGGACGAGATGCGCCGGGCTGCGGCCCGCTACTTCTCCACCCAGGTGGAGGCGCAAATTTTTCCGGAGATGCTGGCGCTGGTCGCCGATCTGCGCTCGGCGGGCGCGGACATCTGGGCGGTGAGCTCCACCAATAACTGGGTCATCGAGGAGGGCGCACGCCGCTTCGGGATCCCGGCGGAGCGGGTGCTGGCGGCCTGCGTCCGGGTGCACAACGGCCTGGTGACCAGCGATCTGATCGACGTCCCGACCGACGAAGGCAAGGCGGAAGCGCTGCGTCGGGCGGCGGTCCGTCCCGACGCGGTCTTCGGCAACTCCATCCACGATTTCGCCATGCTGGAGATGGCCGCGCGGCCTTTTCCGGTGAATCCCACGCCGGCCCTTGCGGAAATCGCCGCGCAAAGGGGCTGGGCCGTCTTCTATCCCGCCGCTGTTCTGGCCGACCACACCAAATAGCCCGTGAGAATCGCGTCCCTGCAGCCGAGCGTCAGCCTCATCCTCGAGCGGCTTGGCTGTGTGGACGCCCTGGTGGCGTGTACGCGCTATTGTCTGGCTGCGGTTCCGCCGCTGCGGGAGCGCGGGCTGGCTATCGTACACGATTCCTGGTCCACGACGGCAGAGGAGCTGCTGGCTGTCCGGCCGGAAATTGTGATCGCGTCGGTTCCTTATCGTCACGAGTCGCTGGCGGCGATCCTGAAAGCCGGAATTCCCCTCCTGGCGCTTGCCCCGCATTCGCTGGCAGACATCGAGCAGGACATTCGCCTGATCGCCGCGGTCGCCGGAGTTCCGGCGCGTGCCGAAGTTCTGATTGACGTCATGCGTCGCCCGATTGCAGAGCTGCGCCGTCAGACCGAGGAGTTTGGCGCGAAGCCGCTGGTGTATTGCGAGGAGTGGGGCAAGCCGCTGATCCACTCGCAGCTGTGGGTGAAAGAGCTGGTCGAGGCGGCTGGAGGCGTCTTCCTGGGAGAGCCGGGCGCAGTAACCACGCCCCAAGCGGTCGCTGCTGCGGACCCCGATGTGATCGTGGCTGCGTGGTGCGGCGCCGGAGACCGCGTTCCATTGGAAAAGCTGGCCACTCGCCCGGGCTGGGAGCAGATGCGGGCGGTGCGAACCGGCTGGGTGTATTGCATCGCCGATGAGCTTCTGAATACTCCGGCGCCCACCCTGGTGGATGGCCTCAGGGCGCTGGCCGGGGCTCTCCATCCTGACCGGTTCGGTACCCCAGGCACGGTTCGCAGGATGAATCGGAATCGAACCGGCTCCGAATGCGTCTAAAGTGTTGAATATGGAGGAAAAGGTTCAGGTCGGGAGGGAACAGAAGACCCTCCGCTTTGTGGTGGCGGCGCTCATCCTGCGCGGCGGCGAAGTTTTGATCTGCCAGCGCAAAGAAGGGGCGCCCATGAGCCTGAAGTGGGAGTTTCCCGGCGGCAAGATCGAGGCCGGCGAAACGCCGGAGCAGGCTCTGCGGCGCGAGCTCGAGGAAGAGTTGGGCATCCACGCCTCCATCGGCACCCGCATCGCCCATCTGCGCCATACCTACCGCAGCGGCGGCGCCGTCGACCTGCAATTCTTTGCCGTCCACAGCTTCGAGGGCGAGATCGTCAACCACATTTTCGAGGACGTGCGCTGGTCGCCGCTGCGCGAGCTGCCGCAGTACGATTTTCTGGCGGCGGACCGGGATTTGATCCGGGATCTGGCCGCGGGGAAACTGCTGTAGAATCCAACGTCGTGAATCCCCGGAACTCCCACAGGGTTCTCAAGCGGCCGCTCGCAGCGGTTCTGCTGGCCGGTTTCCTGGCGACATTGTCCTGCGCCGCGCAGCCAGCCCCATCGCCGCCATCTTCGTTCGAAGTCGCGACCGTTCGCGAGACCCCGTCCAACGAGATCGGCGACAGCAGCTGGAGCCCTCCCGGTGTCGGGCGATTCCAGGCGACCCACGTGACGCTGGCGTTTCTGATCCACATGGCGTGGAACATCGATGAGAACGAGATTGTCGGAAAGCCGAAATGGTTCGATGCCACGCATTACGATCTGGCAGCGAAGGCTGAAGACGGCATTCCGCTCACCCGCGAACAATTGCGGCCAATGCTTCAAAACCTGCTGCAGCAGCGATTCCATCTCGCATCCCATTTCGAGACACGAATGGAGCGGGGATACGCGCTGGTCATTGCGAAGGGCGGGCCGAAGCTGCAGTCCACGGCGGGAGGCAAGCCTCCGGGTTTCCGGATCTTCGTTGCCCCCGGCAACCTGCAGGGCGTGAACTGGTCGATGCCGTGGCTGGCGGCGATGCTGCAGCAGGTGATGGGGGAGCCGATAGCGGACCAGACGGGGCTGCCGGGGAATTATGACATCGATTTGCACTTTGCGCCCGACGTCGAGTCGGATTCTCCTCTGCCGTCGGTCTTTACTGCGTTGAAGGAGTCTCTGGGCCTGGAACTGAAAGCTCGGGGAGTTCCCGTGAGGGTTCTGGTCATCGATCATGTAGGCGAGACGCCGACGGCGAATTGAGTAGCGGCCGTTAGTGCTTGTGCGGCCAATACTGCTGAAACATCAGAATGACCGAGAGCGCGCTGACCACCACCGCCGTTACCCAGGCGATCGCGTTGAACCAGGGAGAATTCACCTGGTCGCCCATCAGGTCCTTGCGGTTGATGAGCAGCAGCATGAAGACCACCACCACCGGCAGCAGGATGCCGTTGAGAGCCTGCGATTCGATGGCCCATCGGATAAGCGGGAAGTTGGGGATGAGCACTACGGCCGCTCCGCCCGCGATCAGCAGCGTGTAGAGCCAGTAGAAGAAGGGCGCTTCGTGGAAGCGCTTGTCCACGCCCGATTCGAGGCCGAGGCCCTCGCAGACCACATAGGCCGTGGAGAGCGGCAGCACCGACGCCGCAAAGAATCCGGCGTTGAACAGCCCGAAAGAAAACAGGATGAAGGCGTACGAACCGGCCAGAGGCTTCATGGCTTCGGCGGCGTCCGCTGGCTCCTGAATGGACCCCAGGCC
>JBAUGH010000608.1:0-3700 GCA_049679565.1 Acidobacteriaceae bacterium | reverse complement strand
TGGAAAGGTGGCAAGAGTGTCCCCATCCGGGAACAGTAACCCCTCTCCGGCGCGCCGGCGTCGGACCGCGTGGCGGGTCTTCGCATGGGCCGGCAGCATCGCCGCCATCCTCGTCATCGCGGCTCTCATCACCGGCGACATCCTCCTCCACCACGCCGGTCCCCTCCTCAAAGAAAAAGTCGAGGAAACCCTCAGCACCCGCTTCGACAGCCGCGTCGAGCTGGCCACTTTCCAGGTCTCCGTCTTCCGCGGCTTCGAAGTCTACGGAACCGGCCTCAAACTCTACCCCAACCACCTGCAGATCGACGGGCCCATGATCGCCGTCGATCGCTTCTCCTTTCACGTCCTCAACTGGCGCCAGCTTTTCAAGACTCCCATGTACATCAACCGCGTGCTGGTCAGCGGCCTCAGCATCCACATGCCGCCCAAAGACCAGCGCTCCAATATGCCCCATATGGAGAAGCCCGGAGGCGGCCAGGGAAACGGCATCAAGATCCTGGTAGGCGAAATCCAGGTCGACCACGCCGACCTGGTCATTGAAAACGGCAAGCCCGGCAAAGTGCCGCTCGACTTCGTCATCGACAAGCTCGATCTCCATTCCGTCGGCGCCGGCCGCCCCATGCGCTTCCACGCCATCCTCGTCAACCCCAAGCCTATCGGTGATATCGATTCCACCGGAGACTTCGGCCCCTTCGATGCGCATTCCCCCGGCGATACCCCGGTCGACGGCAACTACGCCTTCCGCAACGCCGACCTCGGCACCATCAAAGGCATCGGCGGCATCCTCGCTTCCAACGGACACTACCAGGGCCAGCTCAACCACATCGAGGTAGACGGAGAAACCACCACCCCCGACTTCTCCCTCGACATCGCCAACCGCCCGGTGCCCCTCAACACCCACTTCCACGCCATCGTCGACGGCACCAACGGCGACACCTACCTCCAGCCCGTCGATGCCTGGCTCGAGAAAACTCACATCGTCGCCCAGGGCAAAGTGGTGCGCGTCCAGGGCGTGCCGGGCCGCGACATCCGCCTCGACGTCACCGTCGGCCCCGGCCACATCCAGGACATCCTGCTGCTGGCCGTCAGGAATCAGCCGCCGCTCATGAACGGCGACGTTCAGCTGCACACGAAATTCAACCTCCCGCCCGGCCCGGCCTCGGTCACTGACCGCCTCCAGCTCCAGGGCAATTTCAGCCTCCTCAACACCGTCTTCACCAGCGACAACATTCAGAGCAAGGTGGACGAGCTGAGCCTCCGCGGCCAGGGCAAGCCGAAACAGGCCAAACAGGCCGGCGCCATTGAAGCCGCCAGCGCCCAGCCCGGAGCTGCCGGCATCACCTCGGAGATGCGCGGCACGTTCACCTTCGGCAGCCACAAGCTCACCCTCAGCGCACTCAATTACCGCGTCCCCGGCGCCGACATCGCCCTCGCCGGCAACTACAACCTCGACAACCAGACGCTCGACTTCACGGGCACCGCCCGCCTCGACGCGCACGTCTCGCAGATGGTCACCGGCTGGAAATCCTGGCTGCTCAAACCGGTCGATCCCTTCTTCGCCAAAGATGGCGCGGGGACCCAGGTCCCCATCAAAGTCGGCGGCACCACCTCGCACCCCGACATCGGCCTCGACTTCCACCACTAATCGCGGCTGCCCCATTCAAGCCTGCTGTTGGCTTGAGTGGGACCGCAAAACTCCGATCCCTAAACTCTCTCGCTCCCTTACACTCAACTCAGCATGTCCCGCGACGATCCCGAGCGCCTGGTTTCCGCCGCCCGCTCTGAAGACGAATCCACCTTCGAGCTCAAGCTCCGCCCCCGCCGTCTCCAGGAGTTCATCGGCCAGACCAAAGCCAGGGAGCTGCTGGCCATCGCCCTCGAAGCCGCCCGCTCCCGCGGCGAGGCGCTCGATCACGTCCTGCTCTTTGGACCCCCCGGCCTCGGCAAAACCACCCTCGCCACCATCATCGCCAACGAGCTGGATGTCGGCTTCCAGCAAACCTCCGGCCCCGCCCTCCAGATCCAGGGCGACCTCACCGCCATCCTCACCAACCTGCGCGAGCGCCAGGTGCTCTTCCTCGATGAGATCCACCGCCTCCAGCCCGTCCTCGAAGAAAAACTCTACACCGCGCTTGAGGACTACAAGCTCGACATCATCATCGGCCAGGGCCCGGCCGCGCGCACCCACGTCATGGACATCCGCCCCTTCACCTTTGTCGGAGCAACCACCCGCCCCGGCCTGCTCTCGTCGCCCTTGCGCTCGCGCTTCGGCATCCTGCTGCGCCTCGAGTTCTATACCGAAGACGATCTGCGCTTCATCGTCACTCGCTCCGCCGAGGTCCTGTCGATCCCCATCACCGAAGACGGAGCGGCGGAGATCGCCATGCGCTCCCGCGGCACGCCCCGCATCGCCAATCGCCTGCTAAGGCGAGTGAGGGACTACGCCCAGGTCCGCGCCCAGGGCCGCATCGACCGCCCCACCGCCTGCGACGCTCTCAAGATGTTAGAAGTGGATGCTCACGGCTTCGACGAACTCGACCGCCGGCTCATGCTGACCATCATCGAGAAATACGATGGAGGCCCCGTCGGCCTCGGCACCCTCGCCGCCACCTTAGCCGAAGAAGAAGACGCGTTAGAAGAAGTCTACGAACCCTTCCTCATCCAAATCGGATTCTTAGACCGAACCCCCCGCGGCCGCATGGCGACGCGACTGGCGTACGAACACTTCGGATTACCACTGCCGAGGAAACAGGGCGGACTGTTCTAGGCTTCCGGAAGGTCCATGAAGCAGCAACGCCCTTCCCTGCCGGAAACCACCACCACCCGAATCAAAAAAACAAATGTCATCCTGAGCGAAGCATCCGAATTTGTTGCGCCCGCCGTTGGGCGCAACAATCAATTCAGACGCAAGTCGAATGGACCTGCATTTCTCTGTGTGCAGACGCAAGTCGAATGGACCTGCATTTTCCCTCAGCTCCAGCGAACGAGTCGAACGAACCTGCATTTCTCCTCTCCATTCCAACAAAGTCCGCAAGTGCAACCGCATTGGCTCCTGGGAATCGCCACATGACCACCGTCATTTGAACTGCGGCAAGAGTGGAACTACCCTTCGCATCATGGGCGACCGCCGCTATTACGCCTACATCGTCGCCAGCCGCACCCGCATCCTCTACATCGGTGTCACCGGCACGATTGAAGTGCGTATGCAACAGCACAGGAACAAATCCTTCGAAGGATTCACCGCCGACTACAATTGCAACCGCCTCGTCTGGTACGAGAGCTACGACAACCCCGGCCGCGCCATCGCCCGCGAAAAGCAGCTCAAGCGCTGGATCCGCGCCAAAAAACTCGCCCTCATCGAAAAGACAAATCCCACCTGGATCGATCTCAGCGAAGGCTGGGGCCAGCCAATCCAGCCGGCGCCCAAACCCGCCGAGAAGTCACGCAAACCCGAACCACCACCCAAATCAAAAAAACAAATGTCATCCTGAGCGAGCCTTCCGAATTCGTTGCGCGAGCTTTCCGCGCAACATCAATTCAGACGCGAGTCGAATGGACCTGCATTCCCTCTCGGCTCCCCCGAACCACAACCCGAATCAAGAAACAAATGTCATCCTGAGCGAAGCATCCGAATTTCCAGCGCGCGCCGTTTGCGCGCTGGAACAATTCAGAAGCGAGTCGAATGGACCTGCATTTCTCT
>JBAUGH010000607.1:0-5083 GCA_049679565.1 Acidobacteriaceae bacterium | reverse complement strand
CCCATCGACGCCAGCTTCGGAATTACGTCGCGGATTTTCCTCGACCAGATGACGCCGTGGGGCTGGCCGATCAACACCCTGGAAGTCCCGAACAGCCTCGATCGCGAGATTGGGCCGAACAGCGATCAGCTGGTGACCAGCTTCAGCTCGAAGTCGGAGCTTGGGCTGCACCTCTCAACCGACGGCAATTACCTGACGTTCATGGGCTACGTTGCGCCGGTGAATGCCATCGATGTTTCCAATTCGAATACACCGCTGGTGGTGGACCTGACCAATCCAGCGGGCGACACCGACTATCGGGCGGTGGCGCGGCTGGACCGCTGGGGACATTTCACCTTCACCGAGACGAACGCCTACAGCGGCAATAACGGCCGTTCGGCGATCCTGTACAACACGGATGGGCAGAACCTGTTCTTTACCGCAGGGAATGCGGGGAACGGCGCTAATCCGCAACCCCTCGGTGTCGATCTTGGAGCCGGGGCGCAGTTGATCTATCCGTCGAACGAGCCGGAGCACGATCAGGCGCCGTCGATGCCGACGCCGCTGGCCAGCTTCTCCGTGACGCAACTGGGCGATCCTGCGGACAAGATCGGGAAGGACGACAATTTCCGCGGCATGACGATTGCCGGCAACGTCGTGTATTTCACCAAGGGCAGCGGCGGAAATGGTGTGAACACGGTGTATTTCGTGGATACGACCGGCTATGCCTGCCCCAACGGGACGGGCGTGCCGGCGCCGGGCGCGAAACTGCCGACCGATCCGCTGAGCTACGTGGCATCGACGGTGACGACGAGCGGGCTGCCGAGCGACATGTGCATCCTGGCGGGTTTTCCAACGCTCTCGAACAAGGCGAAGGGAGCGAACCCGGTGAATTTCCCCTTTGCGCTCTGGTTCGCGAACCCGACCACGCTGTACGTAGCGGATGAGGGCGACGGGTCCACCGACGGCGTGGGAACCGCGTTCTACACGCACGCGGCGCAGCAGACCAACGCGGGCCTGGAAAAGTGGGTCTGGGACGCGACCAGCAGCAGCTGGAAGATGGCCTACGTGCTGACCAGTGGACTGGACCTGGGCACGCCGTACACGGTGCCGGGTTATCCGACCGGGCTCAATCCGGGAAGCGCCAACACCAGCAATCCGGACGGGCTGCCGTGGAGTCCGGCGACCGATGGGCTGAGGAATATCACCGGGCGTGTCTATCCGGACGGCACGGTGGCCATCTGGGCGACGACCTCGACGGTGAGCGGCGCAGGAGATACAGGCGCCGATCCCAACAAGCTGGTGGTGATCCTGGACAGGCTGAGCGCAACCACGGCGGCCGAGGTGACGAACGAGAAGTTCTTCACTCTGCGGACAGCGGGGTTCGGCGAGGTGCTGCGCGGTGTCTCGTTCACACCGGGGACGCAGTCGACCGCCGCAGATAACCACGACTGGTTTGGCCGGTAGATCCGCGGTACAAACTTTCGGCCTCCGCCTTTCACCGCGAACCTGCGGGAAGGTGGACGCCGAAGTATTTTGCTCACCCGACGATCTGCGCCTAATCCGCCGAGATGGCGTTCTGGGCGGCCGGCTTGCGGTGGAAGACGCCGAGCAGCGACTCCAGCATGACGTAGAGCACGGGGATAAAGAACAGATTGAGGAGCGTCGAGACGAGCATGCCGCCGATGATGGTGGTGCCGACCGAGCGTCGTCCGGCAGAGCCCGCGCCTGAGGCGATGGCGAGGGGAATGACGCCGAGGATGAAGGCGAAGGAAGTCATCAGGATGGGGCGCAGGCGCAACTCGGCCGCTTCAATGGCGGCATCGACGATGGAGCGGCCCTTTCTGCGGAGCTGCTCGGCAAATTCGACAATCAGGATGGAGTTTTTGGCGGCCAGTCCGATGAGCATCACCAGGCCGATCTGGCAGTAGATGTCGTCGGCGTAGCCGCGCAGAGACTGGGCGAGCAGCGCTCCGAAGACGGCCATGGGAACCGCGAGCAGGATGATGAAGGGCAGGGCAAAGCTCTCGTAGAGGGCAGCGAGCGTGAGATAGACGACAAGGATGCCGAGCGAAAAAATAATGATGATCTTGCCCGCGGATTCGATTTCCTCGAGTGAGAGGCCGGTCCATTCGTAGGCCATGCCGCGCATCATGGTGTGATCGGCGATCTGCTCCATGGTGTGCAGGGCGACGCTGGTGCTGACTCCGGGAGCGGCGGAGCCGTCGATTTCCGCCGAGCGGAACAGGTTGTAGTGGCTGATGACCTGCGGGCCGGAAGTGTTCTCGATGGCGACGAGGTTATCGAGCGGGATCATCTGGCCGCTGTTGGAGCGGACGTAATACTGGCGAATGTCGGCGGCGTTCTCACGGAACTGCTGCGCGGCCTGGACGTAAACGCGATAGCTGCGGTTATTGAAGTCGAAATTGTTGACATACTCCGAGCCCATGTAGACCTGCAGGGCATCGGAGATCTGGGTGAAGGGAACGCCCAGCGCCTGCGCCTTTTCCCGGTCGATGCGGACCAGCACCTGAGGATCGTTCGAAGTGAAGCTGGTGAACATGCCGGTGAGATTCTTGTTCCGGCTGGCGTTCGCGACGATCAGGTGAGCGGTGCGATCGAGGTCCCCGAGCGTGTTGCTGCCGCGATCTTCGAGCTCGAACTGGAACCCGCCGAAGGAGCCAATGCCCTGGATCGCGGGGGGCTCGAGGGGAATGATGAGCGCGCCCGGAATCATGAAGAATTTAGGGCGCAGGCGCGCCACGATGGCGGCGGCGGAGTGCTCAGGCCCGCGGCGCTTGTCGTAGTCGGCCAGAGCGCAGAACATCATGCCGTAGTTCGGCGCATTACCGCTGAAGCTGAAGCCGCCGACGGCAAAGGAGCCGGCGACGTCCTTGTCGCTGTTGAGGACGGCGCTCACTTCGGCCTCGATGTGCGTGGTATACGCGAGCGAGGCGCCCTGGGGAGCCTGGACCAGGATCATCATGAAGCCCTGGTCTTCCTGCGGCACAAACGCTGTGGGGACGTGGGTGTACTCCCACCACGCTGCGGTGAGCCCCACGGCGAAAAGCAGGAGCATGACCCAGCGGATGCGGAGCACGCCGTGGATGGCGCGCGCGTAACCACGGCCCAGAGCTTTCACGCTGCGTTCGGCGAGGTGAAGGACGGTGTGCCTGCCTTCTTCGCGGCGCAGCAGCAGCGCCGCCAGAGCGGGCGAAAGCGTCAGGGCGTTGAATGCGGAAATGGCGATGGAGAACGCGATGGTGAGCGAGAACTGGCGGTAGAGGATGCCGGTGGTTCCGGGGAAGAAGGAAACCGGAACGAAGACCGCGATGAGCACCAGCGAAGTGGCCACGACCGCGCCGGTGACTTCGCGCATGGCGGCGGAAGTGGCGTGATGCGGCTCACGGTCCCCCTCGGCAATGTGCCGCTGGACGTTTTCGATGACCACGATGGCGTCATCGACAACCAGGCCGGTGGCCAGGGTGATGCCGAACAGGGTGAGCGAGTTGATGGAGAAACCAAAGACGCTGATGAACGCGAAGGTGCCGACCAGCGAAACCGGAATGGTGACCGCCGGAATCAGGGTGGCGCGCCAGTCCTGCAGGAAGAAGAAGATGACCGCGATCACGATGATGACCGCTTCGATCAGGGTCTTGATGACTTCATGGATCGAAGCCCCGATCACGGTGGTGGTGTCGAAGGCGACGGCATACTTCATGCCCGGCGGGAAGGATTTGGAAAGCAGCGCAAGCTCGGCTTTGGCGTCGCGATCCACCTGCAGGGCATTGGCGTTGCTGAGCTGCTGCACGCCGAAGCCGACCGCGGGGATGCCGTCGAAGGTGAGGGTGCTGCCGTAGCTGGAAGAGCCCAGCTCGGCGCGGCCGACATCCTTGATCTGGACAATGCCGTTGGGCGTGCTCTTGACGATGATGTTGTCGAACTGTTCCGGCGTCGTGAGGCGGCCGACAACGTTGACCGAAATCTGGAAGGCCTGTTTGGAGTCGGAAGGCGGCGCACCGAGCTGGCCGGAGGGCACTTCGACGTTCTGCTGCTGCAGCGCGGTGACCACGTCGGTCGCGGTGAGCTGACGCGCGGCCAGCTTCACCGGGTCCAGCCAGATGCGCATGGCGTACTGGCCGACGCCGAAGATCTGCACATCCCCCACGCCCTTGACGCGCTTGATGGCGTCCTTGATGTAGACGTCGAGGTAATTGCTCATGAACAAATTGCTGTACTGGCCGTGATCGGCATAAATGCCGGCGCCGAAGACGAAATTGCTGTTGGCCTTGCTGACCGTGATGCCGCTCTGGTTCACTTCGGCGGGCAGCAGTCCGGATGCGGATGAGACGCGGTTCTGCACATCGACGGCGGCGATGTCGAGAGGATAGCCGGTGTTGAAGGTGGTGGTGATGGCGCTGGTGCCGTCGTTGGCGCTGGTGGACTGGATATAGCGCATCCCGGGGACGCCGTTGATGGCTTCCTCGAGCGGCACAGTCACGGCCGACTCGACCTGGCTGGAGTTGGCCCCGATGTAGGCGCTGGTGACGATCACCTGGGGAGGCGCGAGCTGCGGATAAAGGGAAATGGGCAGCGCGGGGATGACCACAGCGCCGGCGAGGATGATAAGCAGCGCGCAGACCGTGGCGAAAACCGGGCGGTGAATGAAAAAGTCAACCAAGCTGAGCCTCGCAGTTCATCCGTGGAAAGGGGTTATGCCCCGTGCGCTGGCGGCCCGGCGGGCGGCGGGCCCGCAGGCATCGGGATGATCGGCATGCCGTCCATCAGCATCTGGGTGCCGGAGACGATCACTTTCTCGCCATTGTCGAGGCCGCTCAACACCGCGTAGTTGTTGCCCACCGTCTCGCCCAGATCGACCGCCTGCTGGTGCGCCACGAATTTGCCGGGACCCGCATTTTCGGCGACGTACACAAAGGCCTGACCGCCCAGGCGCGTGACCGCCAGCACCGGGACGATGGGTTTGGACGTCATGTTCCAGACCACCCGCGCCTTGACCAGCTGCTCGTTGCGCAGCAGGCTGGAGTGCACCGGCGCCTTGACCAGGATGCCCTGCAGCTGATCGTCCACCTGCGGCGAGATGAAG
>JBAUGH010000606.1:0-3334 GCA_049679565.1 Acidobacteriaceae bacterium | reverse complement strand
GGGGAAGCCCGATCAGGCGCGCACGTTCTATGAACGCGGCCTGGCGCTGGCGGGCAAAGCGCACTCCGATCACTACCGCATCTTCCTGCTGCGGGGAATCGGCGACTCCTATCTCAGCGAGAAGAATGCGGCCGCGGCCGAGAAGAACGACAGTGAGGCGCTGGCGCTCGCGGTTCAGGCGAAGGAGGGAGACAGCATTGCCTACCTGCACTGCGCACTGGGCGATGCAGCTCTGCGGCGCAACGACGTGGATCGAGCGCGGAGCTCTCTGGAACTGTGCGATCGGGAGGCTCGGGCCGGGCAGGCGCCGGTGCTGCAGATCCGCGCTGAGGGCGGCCTTGCCCGGGTAGCGTGGGAGGAGGGAAAACTGGAGGAGGCGGAGGCGGACTGCGAGAGCGCCCTGGCGGGAATCGAAGAGCAGCGCGGAGCCCTGCGCTCGGCGGACCTGCGGACTTCCTACTTCGCCTCGATGCACGCGTACTACGACCTCGACATTCAGATTTTGGCGCGGCTGGACGAAGCGCATCCGCGACAGGGCTATTCGTGGAAAGCGTTTCTGGTATCGGAGAGGAGCCGGGCGCGGAGCCTGCTGGATCAGGTGGCGGCCGGCGATCCGACGCAAGCCAGCGGATCGGAGTCTGCCCTCGAGGGGCAATATGACGAGGTTCTGCGCCGCTTACGGCTGCTGGAGGCGCAGAAACGGGGATCGGGTCCCGGGGGCGGTTCGAATGGCATGGCCCGGCTCACCCAGGAAGAGCGCAGCCTGCAGGAGGAAATCGAGGCGGAGGCAAAGCTCAATCCGGCGAGCGGCGCGACAGCTCCGCTGACTCTGCGCAGCATTCAGGATGCGCTTCCGAGCGGCCGCTCCGAGCTGCTCGAATACTGGGCGGGCAACGATGCCAGCTATGTCTGGTCGATCAGCAGTTCCGGGGCGCGCATGCTGCGTCTTCCGTCCGCTTCCCGGCTGCGGGAAGCGGTCACCCGCTTCCGCAAAGCGATTCTCGCCGAGATTTCGTGGGGGCCGGACATCAGCGCTCAGAAACGGGCGATCCTGATCCCGGCTGCGCGCCGGCAAACGCGGCTGCTGGCCGGTCAGCTGGCCCGGGTGCTGATTCCTCCCGGCCTGGTCCCGCCGGGGACAACGACGCTGCTGGTGGTGGGGGATGGGCCGGTTCTCTCGGTCCCCTTTGCAGCGTTGCCCCGGTGGTCGAAGAGGATGACGTTCCTGAGCGAGCCGTCGGCGGCAATTCTGTCGTTGCTGGAGGCGCGACCGCTCGAGTCGCGGCCCACCCGGATCGCAGTATTCGCGAACAGCACAGCGAGCCGTTCGACGGCCACGCGGAAGGCGGGCTTCGATCCTGCGGCTTCGGGGGCCAGCGGATTCGCGGCATTGCCGTATGCCTCCGGGGAGGCGGCCGCGATTCGGACGATCTTCGGGGCGTCGGCGACGCGGGTGTTTTCGGGCTCCGAGGCCACCGCGAGCGCGATCCGGGAGCTTGACTGGTCGCCCTACAGCATGGGCCACTTCGCGATGCACGCTGTTCTCAACGGGCATTTCGCCGAACTGAACGGGCTGGTCACGAACCCGGGGCCGGGCGGGGAAGAAAGCGCGCAAATGCTGTGGTATGGGGATCTTTGCCGGCTTCACGCCCGGCTCGATCTCGTGGTCCTCAGCGCGTGCGATACCGCGCTGGGGCAGAATGTGCCAGGCGAGGGGCTGCTGGGGCTGACCCACGCCTTCTTCGCGGCCGGCTCCCAGCGGGTGCTCGGAACTCTGTGGCCGGTCGATGACCAGGCGACCAGCGAGTGGATGCGCCAGTTCTATAGGGCTCTGAAGGCCACGCGGTCCCCGGCGGAGGCTATGGCGGCGGCGCAGGCGCGGATGGCGGCCAGCGCGACGTGGAGCGCTCCTTATTATTGGGCCGGATTCACTCTGGCAGGAGACTGGCGTCCTTTGCCATAATCTGGCTGTATGCCGGCAACCGAGCGCAAAGCGCCAACCCGGTGGACGGTGACCCGGGAGAGTTTCGCGCGGCTGCTCCTGAAGCTGGGCAGCAACCCCGGGGACGCGGGAGCGCGCTATGAGGCCCTGCGAAAACGGCTGATTTTTTACTTCACGCGCAAAGGCCTGGATTTTACTGAAGATCTGGCGGACGAAGTGCTTGACCGGCTGACGCGGCGGCTGGCTGAAGGCGTAGCCATCGGGTCCGCGGAGGCCTTTGCGCTGGGCATCGCGCGGCACGTCGCTCAGGAGCAATTCAACAAGTCGCTGCAAACAGAGGGGGCGAGCGGGGGTTTTTTTGACAACATTCCCGCCCCTTCGGCCACTTCCGATGTGGAGGCCAGAATCGCGGGCATGGAACGATGCCTGCAGGGGCTGCCCAGGGATGACGCTGCGTTGCTGGAGAGCTATTACCTCGGCAACCGGGACGGCAACCTGATCCGGGCCCGCCGGGGCCTCGCCCAGGAACTCGGCCTCGCTCCGGCGGTCATCCGCCAGCGAGTCTTCTTTATTCGCAGGCGGCTGCGCAAATGCATGGAACGTGATGCGGAGAAGAGCGATCGGTGAAAGAGCTGGAGCAGGATCGGCAGCCAATTCGAAGGTATCTCCTCGGCATGCTGCCTGAAGAGGAAGCTGTGCAGCTCGACGAGCAGCTCTTTTCGAGCGACGAGATGCTGGAGAGCTTCGAGGCCGAGGAGGAACGGCTGATCGAGGATTTTGTCCACCAGGAGCTCAGCCCGGAGGAGGCGTGGCACTTTCGCGGGCAATGCGCGCGTTCGCCGCTGCTGCGCAAAAAGGTCGAGGAGCTGGAAGCGCTGCTGGCCGGCCTGGGACACAGGCGGCAGGAGCCTGCGGAGACGCAGCGAGCCCGCGGATGGAAGCGCCTGATGCCAGGCCTGGCGCCGGCTCTGGCTCTTGCCCTGTGCTGCGCGGCGGCCTTGTATGTGCATCATCAACACCGGGTCAGCCAGGACCGTCAGGCGGCGCTCGGCAGTGCATCGCCGGCGGATTCCGCGGGTCGCGCAGCCACGACCGCCGTCACCCGGCAGGCCCCGGCAAAGGGGTCGACCTACGTGGCGTTCCTGCCGGCGGAGGTAGTCCGCGGCGAGGGTTCTGTGCCCCATCTCACCCTGCCTGCCGGCACCTCCGATGTGGCGCTGCAGATTGAGGTGCGGAGCTCGGCCGCGGAAGACAGCCTCTGGACCGTCGCCCTTCTGGCGAGGGGCGATTCCATCGGGCGATCGACGCGGGTGCCGCTGCATGCGGCGGGCGCAGAAAAGTTCCTCGAGCTCAACCTGAAGGCGAAGGATCTCGAACCGGGCGCCTACAGCC
>JBAUGH010000605.1:0-2665 GCA_049679565.1 Acidobacteriaceae bacterium | reverse complement strand
TCCTCAGCTTCGCCCGCGGCGCCTCCACCGACATGCAGCTGGCCGCCCCCTTCTGCATCGGCATGCTCGGCTGGTACGCCTGGTACGAAACCGACAGCAAGTTCTGGCTCTTCGACATCTACTTCTTCGTCGGCGCCGCCACCCTCGCCAAAGGACCCGTCGCGCCCTTCCTCGCCCTCGTCATCATCGGCATCTTCGCCGCCCTGCGCCGCGAGTGGTCCCTCTTCCGCCGCAGCCTCTGGTGGCCCGGCATCGTGCTCTATTTCGCCATGGTGCTGCCCTGGTTCATCGCCGTCCAGCGCCGCAACCCCACCTTCCTCAAGATCTTCTTCCTCGAACACAACCTCGAGCGCTTTGCCACCAACCGCTTCGAGCACTACCACCCCTTCTGGTACTACATCCCGGTCATGCTGCTGGGGCTTACCCCCTGGGCGGTCATCGCCATCACCGCCTTCGTCGACGCCATCAAGGGCTCCTTCAACGAATGGCGCGCCCGCCGCTCCAAATTCCACTACGTCGGCCACGGCCGCACCGGCGACGCCTTTCCTGAATTCCTCGTCCTCTGGGCCCTGGTGGTCGTCGTCTTCTTTTCCTTCTCCGAATCCAAACTCCCCGGCTACGTCCTCCCCGCGCTTCCCCCGCTCACCATCCTCGCCGGCGACTACCTCAACCGCATCCGCACCCGCGGCCTCAAAACCTGGCTGCTCGTCCTCCACGCCGTCTCGACCGCGGTCCTCATCATGTTCCTGCTGCTCATGCCCCTGCACCTGCGCGATCCGGAGGCCATTCCGCCCACCGCCGCCATCCTCGCCGCCGGCATGGTCGGCCTCGCCGCCGCCGTCTTCATCCTCATCACCGTGGCCCGCTTCGGCCTCAAACGCCTGCGCATCGCCACCATGATCCCCATGGTGATCCTGCTGCTCTACATCTTCGGCGTCGGCCCGCTCTTTGGCCTGCCCGCGCTCCGCTTCACCAAACGCAACATCGTCCTGATGGACAACACCTATTCCGCCCGCCCCATCTCTGAAATCCTCAACGCCGTCGACCCCCCGCCCGGCATCGTAGCCGTCTGGAAGGCGCGCCGCGAGCTACAATACGGCCTTTCTTTCTATCGCAATCAGCGCACCGTGAATTACGATGTTGGCATTGCTGTCAGCAATCCGCCGCCCAGCGCCGGTCCCGCTCCGCACGGCGTTGTCATCGACGGAGTCAAGGAAGGATCCTCGGCCGAAGAAATGGGCCTCAACCGCCTCATCGGGGACAACCTCATCGCCGTCAATGGCCAGCCCGTCCTCGATGCCGCCGACTTTTACGCCATGATGGCCACCTGGAAACCCGGACTCAGACTCGAATTCGAGATCCTCGATCCCCGCCAGCCGGAGAAAGCCCCCCAGTTCGTCGCCGGCTCCATGCGCGACGGCATTCCCGATCAGGAACATTGGCTCATTGTTCCTGAGTCTTCCGTCGCCCTTCTCCGTCAGGAACTCCATGGACGGCACTACGCCCCCTGTTTTACATGGCCCTGGCAGAGCCTCGAAGTCTATAAGGTGATGGCCCTGGGCTCTTCCCAAGCCGCTGTTTGTAACCGCTGAGCCGTTTCTCGCACCCGCATCGCCCTGCCCCGCGCATCGCACCCCGCTCCGGGCTCTCTGATCCATGACTTCAGCGCTCCAATTCGAACTGCTCGACCTCCGCCATTTCTCCGCCGGCAGCCTCCGCCCCCTGCTCGAAGAAGAGAGCCGCATCTGGAGCGAGCGCCTTCACTGGGATTACCGCGGCTCCGCCGACCTGCTCCTCCAGTATCTCGACTCCCGCGTCCTCCCCGGCTACGTCGCCGTCGACAACGGTCGCGTCGTCGGCTATGTCTTCTGCGTCTACGAAGGCCATAAAGCCGTCATCGGCGACGTCTTCGCCATCGACGCCCGCGAATCTGCCGAGAACATCCGCAACGAGCTCCTCATCCGCCTCCTCGAGATGCTCAAGGCCACCCCCGGCATCACCCGCATCGAATCCCAGCTCCTCCTCCATCCCCACGGCGCCCATACCCGCGTCTTCGAGCAGGCCGGCTTCGAAATCCACGAACGCATCTTCATGGAGTGGCCCCTGCAGCCACCTCCCGCCCTTCCCGCAACCGCCGGCCGCGATCCCCTGCCCCCCGGCATCACCCTGCGCCGCTGGGAGGAAAGCGATCTCAGCGCCGCCTCCCGTCTCATCGCCTCCGCTTACCAGAGCCATCTCGACAGCCATATCAACGAGCAGTACCGCACCCCCTCCGGCTCCCAGCGCTTCCTCCACAACATCGTCCGCTTCCCCGGTTGCGGCTACTTCGACGCCGAGGCCTCCCGCGCCCTGGTCGAGCCCGGCAGCAGCGAGCTCGCCGGCCTCCTGCTCTGCTCCCGCGTCCGCGAAGACGTCGGCCACGTCACCCAGGTCTGCATCGCTCAGATGTATCGCGGCCGCGGCCTCGGCCGCCTCCTGCTCGAGACCTGCGCCCGCACCCTCGCCCGCCGCAACTTCTCCCTCCTCACCCTCACCGTGACCGCGTCCAACCACAACGCCGTCGCCCTCTACGAATGGCTCGGCTTCCGCGGCACCCACCGCTTCGACGCCATGGTCTGGGACCAGCACGAACAACGCCGCGGCTGAGCGCAGAACAAACCTGACT
>JBAUGH010000604.1:0-8191 GCA_049679565.1 Acidobacteriaceae bacterium | reverse complement strand
GAATACAACAACTCGCAGCCGCTGGCGATCACCCAGAGCGGGGAGGCTTTCCTGAACGGCCAAAACCGGCCGAACATCAACCCCTACGTGACGATGTGGTCCGGTGGCTATGGCTCGATTCCACATTACTTCGAAGGCAGGGGCTCGGCGCCGGTGCTGTTCAGCACGAATGCATGGACCAATACCGGCAGCCAATATGTGCTGGGCAACGCGAAGCGCGCCTATGACCAGGTCCGCGGACCGTGGTATCCGGTTGAGGATCTGAGCGCGAAGAAGGTCTTCCGCTTCACGGAAGGAACCTCGTTAGCCCTGCGCATGGACTACTTCAATGCGTTTAACCGGGTTCAGCCTCCTTTTCCCACCACCAACATCAACGCCTCCAACTTCGGTCAGGTGACCACCAAATTCTCCGCCGCAAACCGCGAAGGACAGGCCATGGTCACCTTCAATTTCTAAACCCTTTCGCGGCAGGGTTCCCGGTTGAGAATGGCGGCGGCAGGCTGCCATCCTTGCCGGGGCCCGTGTGCGATGAGTCCTGCCCGGAGGCGCGCCCAAAAAAAACTGCTGGAGCCCGCCATCCAGAACTGATACATGAGAGGGAAGAGGAAGCCAATTTTGCTCAAGATGCGCAGCGTCCAGCCTGGTATTCTGTCGATCACTCTGCTCGCCTCAGCATGGATTGCCGGGCCTGGAAGGGAAGCCTCCGCGCAGAATCATCCCTCGCACCCGCAGATCATGCCTTCGGGACAGCTGATCACTCCACTTGCGCCGAAGGGAGCGAAATTCTCCAAACTGAATCCCGGCCTCAGGGATTTCCCGGACTACACCGTCGGCCAGGCGGTGAAGACCGCGATCAGCCCGGACGGAAACACGCTGCTGGTAATGACCAGCGGCTTCAATCGCCTGAACGATGCACAGGGGCATCGGGAAGCTGCCGATTCGAACGAGTATGTATTTGTCTTCAATGTGAGCCATGGCCACCTGCGGCAAAAACAGGTGCTGCAGGTTCCGAACACCTTTCTGGGGCTGGCTTTCGCGCCGGACGGCGAACGTTTCTATGTGTCGGGCGGCTCCGATGACGATGTGCATGTCTTCGCGGAGTCGAACGGCGTGTGGGCGGAGGCCGGCCGGCCGATCGCACTCGGGCATACCGCCGGCGCGGGATATCATGAGAGGCCGATGGTCGCGGGACTCGCGGTGACGGCCGACGGCAGGATTCTGGTCACAGCCGATATCGCCCAGGATGCCATTTCGCTGATCGACACGGCGCGGGATGCCAAAGTCAGCGAACTGGCGCTGCGGCCTGCGAACGTGGAGGTATCGGGCACAGAAGCGGGTGCGGGCATTCACTCTGCAGCGGAGAACGGAGCTGTTTCCTCAGGCGCTGCTGCTGAGACTGCGCATGGCGAATCACCCTACTGCGTTGCTATCCAGGGCAACACCACCGCCTACGTCTCGAGCGAACGCGATCGCGAGATTGACGTGGTCGATATTGCTCAGCCGTCGTCGCCCAGGCTGATTACGCGCATCCCGGTTGTCGGAAGTCCTGACAACCTCCTGCTGAATCGCGAGCAGACGCGGCTCTTTGTGGCGGCTGACAACAGCGATCGCATCTCCGTGATCGACACCGCAAGCAATCGCGTGATTGAGGAGATTCGGACCACCGCGCCGGCCGGCGTCTTGCGCGGACCGGCACAGCTCCCTGGAGCGGCGCCCAACAGCCTTGCGCTCTCGCCCGGGGAAGATCGGCTGTATGTCACCAATGGCGGAATGAACGCCATCGCAGTCATCTCGCTGGGCGCCGACGCGCCGCATCGCGTGATCGGACTCATCCCGACGGGTTGGTATCCCCAGTCGATCAGCGTGAGCCGCAACGGGAAGAGGCTGTATGACGTGAACAGCAAGAGCGATCCGGGCCCGAATCCGGCCAATTACGGCCCCGCTTTGCCGCGTGATAAAGCGCTTGCCGGCGAGGCAGCGAACCAATACATCTTTCAGCTCGAGAAAGCAGGTCTGCAGGCCATTCCTGTTCCCAGCCGGAAGGGGCTTGCCTGGCTGACGCGGCGGGTGGCGGAGAACGATTTTCTCAACACAGTGCCGAACCCTCAGGACGAGCTGATGATGGCAGCGCTGCGCCAGCACATCCGGCATGTCATTTACATAGTCAAAGAAAATCGCACCTACGATCAGGTGCTGGGCGACCTGGACCGCGGCAATGGCGATCCGTCGCTGGCCGAATTCGGACAGATTGTTACACCCAACCAGCACCAGCTGGCCACCCAGTTTGTGGATCTCGACAATATGCTGTGCAGCGGCGAAGTCAGCGGCAATGGCTGGCCGTGGAGCACGGCGGCCCGCGAGTCGGACTTCAACGTGAAAACCGTTCCGCTGAGCTATGCGGGGCGCGGATCGCCTCCGGGCGACTCTGGCGTCGACGGACCTGAGGGTGAGAAGGATCAAGGTTACATATGGGATGCTGCCCTGCGCCATCATCTGACGATGCGCAACTACGGCTTTGAATCGCGGATACCACCCAAAACTCCGGAGGTTCCCGATCCCCGCGCCACGCACACGGTCGTATCCATCGCCGTGTGGCCGCATCTGGAGAGCGTCACCGATCCCTGGTTCCGCGGCTTCGATAATGCCTACCCCGATTTCCGGCGCGAGCTGGAGTGGGAACACGAGTTCGATCAATACGTCACCAACCACGATCTGCCCGACCTTGAATTTGTCCGTTTCATGCACGATCACGAAGGCAATTTCAATACGGCCATCGATGGCATCAACACGCCGGAGAAAGAGACGGCCGACAACGATTACGCCGTGGGCAAGCTGATTGAGCGCGTGGCGCACAGCCCCTACGCGAGTTCGACTCTGATCTTCGTCATTGAAGACGATGCGCAGAACGGCCCCGACCACGTGGATGCGCACCGCACGATTGCCTTCGTTGCCGGGCCGTACGTCAGGCAGGGAGTGGTGGTGCACGAGCGCTACACCACGGTGAATATGGTGCGCACCATCGAGGATGTGCTGGGCCTGGGCCATCTGAACCTGAACGACGAATACCAGCGGCCGATGACCGCGATCTTCGATCTGCAACAGGCGGCGTGGAACTATACCGCCATCACGCCGGCGCCGATTGCGCGGGAACTGGCCGTTGCTCTGGACAAGAGCCAGCCTGCGAGCCAGACCGCATCCGAGTTCCACGAAGCCCATCCGGCCGCATACTGGGCGCTCCGGACGCGCGGTTTCGACTGGTCGCAGGAGGATCGCATTCCGGCCGTGCTCTTCAATCAGATCCTGTGGAAGGGCCTCACCGGCGGCGCGCCCTATCCGACCGCGCGCAGTGGGAAGAACCTGAGCCGGGACCGCGCAGCCGTTCTGAAGCAGCGCAGCCGGCGGTTTCTCTATCAACAGCAGTGAAAGCAGAAAAGTACGATCCGGGATGTCTCATCCTTCATGCAGCCTCGTCGAGGCTGGGCAGGAACGTGAGAGCGTTACCCCGGCACAATCCGCGCAGAGGGTTGCGAACGTCGGCAACCGATCTCGCACGATGAAGGTTCATGACGATGCGTCTGCATTTCGTTGCGCTTTTCCCGGCCGTATCTCAGGGCCTGAAGCACCGCATGTTCGCTCTCCTTGTTGTGCTCGCCTTGCCTGGGCTTTTCCGCGCGCAGGCGGCATCCGCGCAGGCTGCTCCCCAGGAAGCGTATGGCCCGTACAATGCCATCGTCCTTGCTGATGGACCGGCCCTCATTAAGCCGCTGGCGCCGCCTGTGCCGCTGGATCCGCGCTACCGGGGCCTGCGGCCGCCCGATCCCCTGACCGCCGGCGCCGCTCCCTGGACGCTGGCGTTCTGGTTCGAGTCCTCTGAGCCCCTCTCCGGTACGACGCTGCTGGCCGGTATGGGCGATCCTGCCGCGGCCGACGCCCGCTTCATCGGTGTGGAGAACGATCGCCTCGGGTTGTGGCTGGGCAAAGCGCAGGGTAGCGAACAGCTCCTCACGGGTTCTGAGGCTCTCGACCAGGGCGACTGGCATTTTGCCGCGGCGGTGAGTGACGGCCGGCGGGTGACGCTCTATGCCGACGGCTCGCAGGTTGGCGCATGGCCGCTGATGCAGGGAGAAATTGCGGCAGAGATTCAAATGGCGCCTGCACCGCAGCCATCGCTCGCGGCGCGGGGGCTGTCCGCGCTGCAGTCATCCCAGCCGGCGCTGGCCACAACACACTTCGGTGGCCGGATCGCCGCGCTCAAAATCTTCCGCGAAGCACTGAGCGCGGCAGAGATCAAAGCGATGTTCGAAGGCCGCCCCGACTTCAGCCTTCCCGTGTATGAACAGGCCTCGCCACACTGGGGCGTGCAGACCCGCGGACAGGCCGGCTTGGCAGAGCCGCAGGATCCTTCCACTCTGCCGCGCAGCAAAGCTCCTTTTCAGAAGCCGGTCGCTCAGGCATTGAGCGCAGCCGACCTGCGGTCGGAGATGGTGGGAGACAATCCCTGGAAAGTGCGCGGCGGCTGGCGGCTGACTTCTGCGCCCGACGTGAAAGCTACGGGCGACGCAATCTCGGATCCAGGCTTCGACGACCGACATTGGCTGGTCGCTACCGTGCCCGGCACGGTGCTCACCACTATGGTCGATCGCGGCGTTTATCCCAACCCCGACTACGGGCTCAATAACATGGCTATCCCGGAAAGCCTCGCTCACCAGGACTACTGGTATCGCGTGGAGTTCAGGGCGCCTGCGGCCGCGCACGGACGCCGCCTCACGCTCACCTTTCTGGGGGTGAATTATGCGGCGGAAGTGTGGCTCAATGGCAGGAAGCTGGGCGGTTTTGAGGGAGCCTTTCTGCGCGGCAGGTTCGACGTTACCGGTCTCGTAAGAAATTCGGGCGAGAACGCCCTGGCCGTGCGGGTCTATCCTCCGCCCCACGCCGGGATTGCCGAGGAGGAATCGCTCACCTCGGGCCCGGGGTCGGACGGCGGCGTGGAAGTGCTCGACGGTCCCACATTCGCCGCCAGTGAAGGCTGGGACTGGATTCCCAGCATCCGCGACCGTAATACGGGGATCTGGCAGGACGTTACGCTGACGGCCTCCGGCCCGGTCGATATCGGCGACCTGAACGTCGTCACGACGTTGCCGAAGCCAGACCGCAGCGAAGCGGACCTCGATATTGAAGTTCCCCTCAGCAACGTGACCAGCGCGCCGGTCGAGGGCGAACTGACCGCCACGTTCGACGACGTGAAGGTAACGAAGCTGGTGCGTCTCGAGCCGGGCGAGAGCGATGTTCGACTGGAGCCCTCCGAGTTCCCCCAGCTCAGGGTGCAGCATCCCCGCCTGTGGTGGCCCAATGGCTACGGCGATCCCACGCTGCACACGCTGCGAACCGTTTTCACTGTCGGCCGCGAGGTCAGTTCCGCCCGGCAAATCCAGTTTGGCATGCGCGAGGTTAGTTATGAACTCTCGCTGCTGGATGCTGCCGGTCACCTGCACCGCGTGGAAGTAATGCCCAGCCGCACCTGGGATGAGGCTCTGCCGCTCATCGACGATACCCATCAGGGCATCCGCGAGATCGACGACCGATCGCCAAACCTGCCCGAGCCAGGCAATGAGCCAAAGCAGCCAGGCCGGGTTACGTACACCTGGGTGCAGACACTGGAGCCGGGCGCATTGGAGTCGCCCTCCATCCGGCCCGTTGCAGGGGGCTGGCCCGACACCGATCTGGTCATTCGTGTGAACGGAGTGCGGATCGCCGCGCGCGGCGGCAACTGGGGCATGGATGACATGATGAAGCGCGTCAGCGTGGCCCACCTGGAGCCGTTCTTCCGTCTCCACCGCGACGCCCATGTCAACATCATCCGCAACTGGATGGGCCAGAGTACGGAAGAGAACTTCTACGCCCTGGCCGACAAGTATGGCCTGATGGTGTGGAACGATTTCTGGGATTCCACCGAAAACTACAATCTTGAAGCGCAGGACCCGGCGTTGTTCCTGAAGAACGCGCGCGATACCATCCTGCGCTTCCGCCACCACCCGTCCATCGTGGTCTGGTGCGGCCGCAATGAAGGCGTGCCCCAGACGGTTATCAACCAGGGTCTGGCCGAATTGGTGCGCACACTCGATCACACCCGCTACTACACGCCCAGCTCCAACCAGGTGAACCTGCGCAGCTCCGGCCCCTACCTGTGGAAGCCGGCGGAAACCTACTTCCGCATCAACCGCGGGTTCAGCGTCGAGCTCGGCATGCCCAGCGTACCGACGCTGGAGAGTCTCGAGTCCTTTATTCCTGCGCCCGACCGCTGGCCCATCAGCGATACCTGGGCTTACCACGACTGGCATCAGAGCGAGGGCGGCCGCGTGTCGTTCTACATGGACGCCATGAACACGGAGTTCGGCGCGCCCACCAGCTTCGAGGATTTCGTGCGCAAGGCGCAGATGCTCGACTACGCCGGCCATCGCGCCATCTTTGAAGGCATGGCCGCGCACCTTTGGCAACCGAACTCCGGCCGCATGATCTGGATGACCCAGCCTGCCTGGCCCAGCACCATGTGGACCTTCCTGAGCTGGGACTACGATACGCAATCCAGTTTCTACGCCACGATGAAAGCGCTGGAGCCGATCCATGCACAGCTCAACCTCGACGATAAATCCGTCGATCTGATCGACCTCGGGGAGGCGAGTCCGTTCAGTGTGCGCGTGCGGGTCGTTAGTCTCAAAGGCGAAGTGCTCAGCGACCATACCTACCCGGTCCAGGCAGCGGCCGACGCCCGCACGCCCGTCACGAAGCTCGATCTGGATACGCTGGCCGCCGGTCGCGCCGTCTTCGTGGTGTTCGATGTCGCCCGGGCCTCGGGTGCGCCGGTGAGCAACAACTTTTACTGGTGGGCCGCAAAACCGGCGACGCTGCGGGAGCTGGACACGCTGCACGCGGCCACGGTCCGTGCCTCGGCCACCCTGAGCGGTGACAACGGAGAAGAGAAAGCCAGCGTAACCCTCAGTAACTCCGGCGATGTTCCCGCCGTCATGGTGAAGCTCACCCTCGAAAACGCCGCCACCGGGACCCGCATCCTGCCCGCTTATTACAGCGACAACTACGTCTCGCTGCTGCCCGGCGAGCAGCGCACCCTTACGGTGGAATTTCCCGCCGGTACCGGTACGCCCGGTTTCGGCCTGCGTGGCTGGAACCTCGCGAAGCAGATCATTGCCGTGCGCTGAACCTTCCGCTGAGACGAGACTTGCCCAACTTTTGAAGCAACGATTCACTGTACCGACTCTGCTCGGCAGCAGCGGAAGCGGCTGAAATGGCGAGAGAAGGGCTGCGGGCCGCCGCTTCTGCTGGATTAACCCCTGGGGCAATGACAGACGAGGATTGTTGTCGTTTGTGTATAATCGCCCCGTCGAAGGCGGGATGAGGTCGATGGCAGTTGGCCAGATCATAACCTCTGAGGAATTGGCGCAGGAATTCAGACGAGACCCGCGATGGCAGGTCATTGAGCGGATTCTCCAGACAGCCCCATTTCAGAAATCCGCCCATCTGACGCCTCTGCTGCAGTATCTTGCCGAGCAATCCATCCTGGGTCGCTATGACGCGCTGACGGAGAGGCACATCGGCACGGCTGTTTTCGGCAAACCAGTCGGGTACAGCCCGGCTGAAGACAGCGCGGTTCGGGTGCATGTGCGGCAGCTTCGCCTGCGTCTGCACGAGTATTACGCGTGCGAAGGGCATGACGAACAGCTGATCATCGACATTCCCAAGGGCTCTTACGTGCTGGAATTCCGCAGCGCGCTGGCGGAAGCTCGGACCTACCAGGAAATCCGGCAAGTCGCCGACCCCGTGGCCGGCACTCGTTCCGATCCGGAGAAGAAGAGGCGAATCGGTGCGCCCCTCTGGGCTCTGGCAGCCCTGGCCATCATCGCCGCAGTCTGCGGATTCGGCTGGTACCATGCCGCCCGGGCGCTGAGCCAGCGGAATCTCCCCTGGCCGCTGAGCGCAGTCATCCGCGGCAATGAGCAGACGACCATTGTGACGTCCGATTCCAGATCCATGCTGCGGCTGCTGGGGACCCGGGAGGTTTCTCTGGAACAATACCTGCAGCCGGGCTATCTGGAGAGCATGATCCCGGCGCGTATGGATCCCGGGATATCCCGTCTGCTCAGCTACGTTTCTGACTCGCAGTTGACCTCCTATGCGG
>JBAUGH010000603.1:0-1505 GCA_049679565.1 Acidobacteriaceae bacterium | reverse complement strand
CTTCTTATCCGGAGGAGGAACGCGGGCGGGCCATCGGCACCTGGTCCGGGTTCACGGCGATCACGGCTTCGATCGGGCCGGTGCTGGGCGGATGGCTGGTGGAACACGGGTCGTGGCGTTGGGTCTTCTTCATCAATCTTCCTCTCGCGATGGTCGTGATTCTGCTTTCGCTGTGGCGGGTTCCGGAGAGCCGTGACGATACAGCCGGTAAGAGTCCCGACTGGCCGGGCGCCGCGCTGGCTACTTTCGGCCTGGGAGCGATCACCTACTCGCTCATCGAAGGCGGAGCGTCCGGGCGCGAAGGCGTCCTGTGGCTGCTGGGTTTGCTGGGCGCAGGCGCGCTGCTTTGCTTCCTTTTCGCAGAATCGCGTTCGCCGGCTCCGATGGTCTCTTTGCAACTCTTCCGGTCGAGAGACTTTTCCGGAGCCAACCTGCTGACGTTCCTGCTCTACGCGCCGCTGGGGGGTATTTTGTTTTTCTTTCCCCTCGATCTCATTCAGGTTCAGCATTACACGGCGACCCAGGCCGGAGCGGCGCTGCTTCCCCTCATCCTGCTGATCTTCGTACTCTCGCGCTGGTCGGGGGGTCTGGTGGTTCGATACGGCGCCAGGCTGCCCCTCACGGTTGGGTCCCTGGTCGCGGCGGCCGGCTTTGCGCTGTTTTTGAGGCCAGGGATCGGCGGCTCCTACTGGAATACGTTCTTCCCGGCGGTGGTTGTTCTGGGCCTGGGCATGGCGATGAGCGTCGCGCCGCTTACAACGGCGGTGATGGAATCGCTTCCTTCCCGAGAGGCCGGAGTCGCCTCGGGAGTGAATAACGCGGTGTCGCGAATCGCCGGGCTGCTGGCCGTCGCCGTCTTTGGCCTCATCCTCGCGGCCGGGTTCAACCGCACGCTGAGCCGCAAGCTCGAGGCCATGCAGCTCACTCCTGCCGAGCGCGAGAGCGCGGATCGTCAGCGATCGAAACTGGCGGGGGCGTCCATCCGCGAGCCGGCGATCAGGCGCGCCTTCGATGAAGCATTCGTTTCCGGATATCGCGACGTGATCCGGATCTCGGTGGGGCTGGCTCTTCTGAGCGCCCTGAGCGCGCAGGCGATCCAATCGCAGAGACCCGGGGCGGGAGTCAGCAGTCGAGTACGAAAGCGGCGCGAAACGCTCGCTGAGAATTGATGTGCCGCGACCGGCGGGCGAAGCGCCAGGGGGGGCGTTCAGGCGTGGTACATGCCTTCGATGACCTGGCGTTTGAGGGCTTCGAAGCGGGGATCGCCGTTGAGGCGGGCGAAGGAGGGATCGGTTTCAACGTTGAAAATCTCGTAGTCGCGGGCAGCGAGGGCAGCTCTGAGGGCGGCGAGAGCCTCGTCGTTGCGGCCGAGCAGGGCGCAGGTGCGGGCGAGGTCGAATCCTGAGGACTGGCCGCTGTCGAAATAGCGCTGCTGGACGGCGCGAACGGCTTCGAGCATGGCGCGGGAGCCACCGCGGGCGAAAGCGGGCTGCGCGGCCTGGATG